>DAOPZV010000269.1:0-3915 GCA_035353575.1 Prolixibacteraceae bacterium
TTGGCATTGCCATGAACTCGGGAACGCAGGCTGCCCGCGAAGCCGGAAACATGGTCGATTTGGACAGCAACCCGACCAAGCTGATTGAAGTGGTTGAAGTTGGCAAGCAACTGCTGATGACCCGGGGTGCGTTGACAACCTTCAGCATCGCCAACGATGTGGCCAAATATTTCGCCATTATTCCGGCTATAGCAGTTTCGCTTTACGCCGGAAAAACCGGAGTTGGCCCTTTGGCAGCCCTCAACCTGATGAATTTGGGTTCGCCCGAAAGCGCCATTTTAAGTGCCGTAATTTTCAATGCCATCATCATTATTTTGCTGGTTCCGCTTGCCCTGAAAGGGGTTCCCTATCGACCGGTTTCGGCCAACAAAGCACTGCTCCGCAACCTTTTTATCTACGGATTAGGCGGAGTGATTGCCCCTTTCGCCGGAATAAAACTGATTGATTTGATCATTAATTTATTGATATGATGACATTTAATCATCCTGTGAAATTGTTTTTAACTCAGTGGTGTGAGATTTCTCACTTTGTTCGAAATGACAATCATGTAGTTATCGTTGGAGTGGGGTTGGTTTGCGGCAAAGCCGCAAACCAACCCCACTCCCCCCAACCTTCGCAAACGCTTGTCATTCTGAACGTAGTGAAGAATCTTAGACTTTTAACCGGACACCAAAATCTCCAAATTTCCAAATCTCCACATCTTTAAATTTAAATCATGAAAACACAACTCATCATATCCATCAAAATTTTCGCAGTGTTCACCGTATTATGCGGCGTAATTTACCCGTTGCTCATCACCGGAATTGCACAATCGGTGTTTCCCGGTAAGGCCAATGGCAGTATGATTGTTGTTGATAACAAGATTGTTGGCAGCGAACTGATCGGGCAGAAATTTGACAGTGCTTCGTATTTTCAGCCGCGGCCTTCGGCTGTCGATTATAATCCGCTTCCTTCGGGAGGCTCGAACCTGGGGCCAACCAGCGAAAAGTTGAAAGAGCAAGTGCTTGCCCGAACCGAACAATGGACCAAATCAAACCCAGCAGCATCGGCTGAAAAAATCCCTTCTGAAATGCTGTTTGCTTCGGCCAGTGGGCTCGATCCGCACGTTTCACCCAAAGCCGCTTTGTTGCAGGTTGAGCGAATTGTGTCAGTCCGAAATTTTAATACAGAACAAAAGCAACAGCTCGTTAAGCTTGTCAGCGATTTAACCGAAAAACCGCAGTTCTCCATACTGGGCGAATCACGCGTCAATGTTTTGAAGCTGAACCTTGCTCTGGATCATTTAAATAAACCAAACAACAATTAAATCAACTCGTTATGAAACTGTCTATTCGTACAAAATTCACGCTCGGGATGGTTTTTATATTTCTGATCATCCTCGTTCTGCTGGGCTTTTCAGCATTTTATCTGAATAAACTCTCGAATAAAACCAGCGCTATCCTGAAAGAAAATTATCTATCGGTGGTTTATGCCCGCGAAATGACCGACGGAATCTCGAAAATTAGTCAGGAAATGACCACCGCTTTTCTGGAAAAACGAAATGCTGAAAAAGCAACCATCACGCGCCAGTTGGAAGCAATTGATCGGGCACTTCAAAAGGAAAAAGGAAATTTTACCGAGGTTGGTGAAGATAAATTAGTCGGCGACTTTGAAACCGTTTTTGATGAATATCGGGAGAAAGTTACCAAACTGGCGGATTCGGTTTTATCGCCCGAAGAGCTTCTTTATTTTCAGAAGAAACAGGCATTTCTTGAGCAGCAATTAGTACTTTTATCACAGATGAACGGAAAGGCGATTGAGGTTAAAACCGACGATGCCAAAGTTTCGTCGAGAAATGCGCTTACCGGGATGACAATTTTGGGTAGCTGTTGTTTCCTGATTGCGTTAAGCTTCATCTATAGTTTTGCCTCGTATTTCAACGAGCGTTTTTTCCAGTTGTATAATGGGATAAAGGAAATCGTTTCGAGCAATTACGGGCAACGACTTTATTTTGACGGCGTTGATGAGTTTTCGGAAATTTCGGTGCTTTTTAACCAGATGGCCGAGAAACTGAGCGGAGAACAGGTTCAGGAAACAGAACAGCAGTTTGATTTTTCAAATGAAACTGTTTCTGAAGAAGGAGAAATGGAAGAATTAAAGGATCTCATTGTTAGGATGAAAAGCATTGAGAAACAAGCTGAAGACTTTTTGAATCGTAAATTGTAAATAACTGAGATGATGGACATCGCGGATAACCGTCCGAATCCCGATGATTTGCTGGCTTCCATTAAAGAAGAGGAAGAGAAAGGTAAACGCGGTAAACTGAAGATTTTCTTCGGAATGTGTGCCGGCGTTGGAAAAACGTATTCCATGCTTCAGGCGGCGCATATTGAAAAAAAGAAAGGCGCCGACGTGGTGATTGGTTATGTGGAGACTCATCGGCGCAAAGAAACTGATGCGCTGGTCGAAGGCTTTGAATTGATTCCCAGGCGGAAGTACACTCACAAAACGGCCACGCTTCAGGAGATGGATTTGGATGTCATTATTGCCCGGCACCCGCAAATTGTGCTGGTTGACGAACTGGCGCACACCAACGCCCCGGGCAGCAGACACGTGAAACGTTACCTCGACGTTCAGGAAATACTGGATAATGGTATCAATGTTTATACCACGGTTAATGTGCAGCATTTGGAGAGTCGTTCTGAAATTGTTGCTCAAATCACCGGAATTATTGTTCGCGAAACGCTTCCTGACGACGTTTTCGAAACAGCAGACGATGTAGAACTCGTTGACTTGACTCCCGACGAACTTTTGCAGCGGTTAAAAGAAGGTAAAGTTTACACCCCTGAACGCTCACGCGAGGCCGTGATGAATTTCTTCAGGAAAGGAAACATTACCGCACTGCGCGAAATGGCGCTTCGCCTGGTGGCCGACCGGGTTGACAAGCAGTTGCACGATTATATGCAACTCAAGCGGATTAAAGGTCCGTGGAAATCGGGTGTGCATTTGCTGGTTGCTGTGAGTTACACGCGCCATTCGGGCAAACTACTGCGCTGGGCCAAAAACCTGGCCGACATGATGGGCGGCCGCCTACAGGCAATTTATATTGAGACCACCCACGACCTGACTGATTTGGAGCGCGAGCATCTCGATAAAAACATCAGTATTGCCAAACAGCTTGGCATCCAGTTCCGCATCATCACTCACACCGACAAGGTAAAAGCCATTGTTGATTTTGCCCAGAAAGAGAACATTACCCACATCATCATAGGCAAGCCTAAAGTTCGCAACTTGTTTACTTTGTTCCGGTTGGGAAACTTTGTCAATCGGCTTATCCGCTACAGTGGCGACATTGATGTGTATATCCTTGGGTCCGACTCCGAGGTGGAGGACAAGTACAAATTTAAGGCTTCGTTGCCGTCGTTTACTTCCAGTTTAAATCAGTATATAACCACTGCTTTAACGATAGCAATAACAGCCTCCGGATTTTTTCTGATTAAAAACCTTGTTGGTTATCAGGTCGTGTCGTTTGCATTGCTGTTTGTGGTTTCGCTTCTTGCTTTTTTCTTCGGAACCGGGCCCATTTTACTGGCAGCTATACTCAGTTCGTTGTCGTGGGATTACCTGTTTATTCCACCGGCTTATACCTTGCACATTGAGCGCCCCGAAGATATGCTGATGCTATCAATGTTTTTTATCATTGCATTGCTCAACGGCGTGCTTACCAGCCGGATCAAACGACAGGAAACCCGCATCAGAAAAAGAGAAGAGCGAACACATGCTTTGTATAATCTGGCAAAAGATCTTTCGGTAACTTCAGGAATTGACGAAGTTTTAAACCTTGCAGTAAAAGATATCCGGAAATATTTTTCGCTCGAAAGTGCATTCCTTTTGAAAGATGAATTAGGCAAACTTGAAAAGAATATTCGGCACGAA
>DAOPZV010000270.1:0-2713 GCA_035353575.1 Prolixibacteraceae bacterium
GGAAGAGAGGAAAGTCCGGGCAACGCAGGGCACCATGCTACTTAACAGGTAGGCGGGCGAAAGCTTGCAGTAAGGTAACAGAAAATAACCACCCGATGGCGACGTGTCGCTTCCGGGAACGGGTGAAAAGGCGGGGTAAAAGCCCACCGGTGATTGTGGCAACACAGTCAGCCGTACTTCTGATGGGTTGCAAGGCCAAATATATCACGATTTTCAGGTACGCCTGAATACAGAACGGCCCGTTTTGGTTCTTCGGAAGTCGTGAGGGGTAGGTTGCTGGATCGGGTTAGTGATAACCCGGGTAGATAAATGATAGGAGCTCTTCGCAAGAGGGGTACAGAACCCGGCTTACAGGTCTGCGTATTTTTATAAATGAGGCGATTGATCGTATCAGTCGCCTCATTTGTTATTAATTTGGTGATAGCCAGCAATCCCGCTTTATTGTTACCTTTACCGAATATCCGTTCGCGATTCGTTAGTATTTATTAAATAGAAAGGAAGTCAAAATGTTCGAAAAAAAGACCGTCAGTTACACCACGCCAGATTTAAAAAAGATGCAAGAAGTGATTATTGACGCAAAAACCAGGATTTATATTCCAGTTGGTGCTGATGTAAAAGAAGCCAGAAGTCGTTATTTTGCCCGTGTAGGTTTAAAGAAACTATAAAACATAGCGGGTCCTCACCCTAAAATTTATCTTTAACTCATCTGATTGGTAATGAATGTAGTTTCGAATGTCTGATTTTGTGTCAATCATTTCGAAGCTACAGGATATTACCTCCTTATCACGCTTCAGATTTTCAGTTGTTTGAGATCTGGGCAAACAATTCTCTCGATTGCTTAATTTCTACCATATTCTCGTTTGCCCAGGCTACCAATCCGTGCAAATGCGGAAGCAGCGATTTGCCCCGTTCAGTTAATTCATACTCCACTTTAGGCGGAATCTGCGGATAAACGGTTCGCTTAACCAATCCATCCGCTTCCAGCGTTTTTAGCGTCACTGCCAACATCTTCTGCGAAATGGTTTGAATCGAACCCCATATTTCATTGAATCGAAGCACATTTCCCTCTTCCAGAACAATCAAAACTAACACCGACCATTTGTCGCCGATACGGTCAATCACGTTTCGCACCGGGCAATGCGCAGCTTCACCATATTTTTTCAAAAAATCTTTGTCCATAATCGTTTGATTTTACCATTACTAACCTCGAAGTAAGTTTTGAACTTTTTCGTAAGTTCTTGTTTATATGTAGGATGTATCTTAATTTTGACTTACTAAAAGTAATTAAAAAACAAAAATATATCAAATATTAAAAAGTAATTAAAATCTTATAATGATGAAAACAGGAGTAACAGGAGCTACCGGTCAACTAGGTGGGTTGGTAGTTGAAAAATTAAAAGAAAAAGGATTGGCATCGAGTGTGGTTGCGTTAGTTAGGAATACAGAAAAGGCCGTCGGGTTAGGAGTTGAAGCCCGTGAGTTTGATTACAATAATCCGGCAAAACTGGTTGATGCGCTTCAGGGTATTGAAAAGCTTATCCTTATTTCAGGAAATGAATTGGGAAAACGCGCCGAACAGCACGCCAATGTAATTGAAGCTGCGAAAAAGGCTGGCGTAAAATGGGTGGTTTATACCAGTTTACTTCAGGCCGACACCTCAAGTTTGAGTTTGGCTCCCGAACATTATGCCACCGAAAAAGCGTTGCAGGCATCGGGCTTAACCTATACGATTTTGCGCAACGGTTGGTACACCGAAAATTACACTGGTTCGGTTGCCGGAGCTGTTGCTGCCGGTGCATTTATTGGTAGCGCCGGTGACGGAAAAATTTCGTCGGCTGCCCGCGCCGATTTTGCTGATGCTGCTGTAGCTGTTGTTACAAGTGCAGGACACGAAAATAAAGTTTACGAATTGGCTGGCGACTCATCATACACCTTGGCCGATCTTGCTGCCGAAATTTCGAAACAAACCGGGAAAGCTATTCCATATAACAACTTGCCGGAAACAGAGTATGCAAAAATTTTGAAAAGCTTTGGCTTACCCGAGATGTTTGCCGATGCGATTGCAAGCTGGGATACCGGAGCATCGAAAGGCGATTTATTCAACGAATCGCATCAGTTGTCGAAATTAATTGGCCGTCCGACAACTCCGTTGTTCGAAACAGTTAAAGCTGCTCTGGCCGCAGTAAAATAATTCTGAATTTTGTTGTGAGATATTTAGTCAGGGTTTCACTTGAAGTGAAGCCCTGACTCGTTTTTATAGGTCGAGCCATTCCTTAAAAGCAGGCACCTTGTCGCGGCTGACGATGATGCTTTCTTCGTCGGGCTTTTTGAGTTTGATTTTTAGGCGGCTGTTCGAGTAAAAAACAATGTCGGCAATCGACTGGTTACTCAAAATGTATTTCCGGTTGATGCGGAAAAAGCGTTGCTCGTCAATCATCTCCGAAATTCGGTCGAGGGAATAATCGACGATGTAAGTTTTAAAATCGGAAGTGCATAAAAAAGTAGCTTTATCCAGACTGTAGAAAAACTGAATGTCTTCAACCGGAATCGATTTCAGGTGTTCGCCAACTTTAATTACAAATCGGGTTTTGTATTGTTTCCGCAGCATTCCGCGTACTTTGTTCAGCAAATCAAGTGTCACCGGCTGAACTGTTTCTTCCTTTTTGGCCTGATTAAGGAATTTCTGAAAAGCGGTTTCCAGTTCGTCAAAGGC
>DAOPZV010000270.1:2813-3883 GCA_035353575.1 Prolixibacteraceae bacterium
AGTTGTTGCAACCATTCGGCGGCAGGCTTTTCGTCTTCTATTATTAAAACTTTGTACATGCGCTAATCGGTTAATAATGGAATGCTTACGCGGTAGTTTTCGGTGTTGAAGCCAATGATCACTTTGCGGTCAGAGAAAAAGCCATAGCGGGCACTGATGTTTTGCAAGCCGGTGCCGGAACCTTCCGAGCCCGATTTTTTCTGTAGCTTATTTTCCACAACCAAATATTCATCTTTACTGAAAATCCTTATCGAGAGCGGTTTTTGGTCTGAGATTTCGTTGTGCTTGATGGCGTTTTCAACTAATAACTGAACCGACAAGGGAATTACTTTGTAATGTTGCGGATTGACATCTATCTGAACCTGAAGATTGTCGCCAAAACGTATTTTGTGCAGGTAAACGAACGATTCCACAAATTTCAATTCGTCGGAAAGCGCTGCAAATTCGTGGTTTTTCTGGTCGAGTACATAACGGTAAACTTCCGACAGCTTCTTTACAAAATTGATGGCTTTGTCTGGATTGGAATTGATCAGCGAAGTAAGCGAATTCAGGTTATTGAATAAAAAGTGAGGATTCACCTGACTTTTCAGGGTTTCGTATTGCAGTGCCAGTTGTTGCCGCTTTAGGAATTCCTGTTGCACAGCCGATTCCTTCCAGTTTTTGAAAAACAAAACCGTATTGGAAAGCAGTGATCCCACAAATACAAAAAGAAACGCAACTTTAGCCATGAAAGAAGCCTGTTCGTAGAATGAGGCCGACGTTATTTTTACTCCTGAAAACAGGGCGGTTAGTAAAATTGTGGCAACGATTATTACGATGGAAAATAACAGTGTAATAAGTACTTGTGCGATTAACCGCTTTAAAGGATAATGTAACCACTGTACCCGTTTGTCGAGCATCTGGACGATTAGTTTTAAGCCGATCATAAACGAGCCGCCAACAAGCACTGAATTGAGTGAGGCCAGGAAAAACATGTCAATAGTGTAAGGCGCACCTTGTAATGTAATCAGCATGATTCCGTTACCTATGGCAATAAGCAAAAGTATCCATGCCGGAATTTGCCAGAACGC
>DAOPZV010000271.1:0-3642 GCA_035353575.1 Prolixibacteraceae bacterium
GTGGCAAGACACACGGGTCGTGACGTCCGCGGGCTTCCAGCTCTACAGCATTCAGGTCTATATCGAGTGTGTCCTGCTTTATACTGATGGTTGCTACCGGTTTGAAAAGTACGCGGAAGTAAATTTCCTCACCATTGCTAATACCGCCTTGTATTCCCCCTGAATTGTTGGTTTTAGTGGTTACCTTATCGCCATCTTTTACGAAAGCATCGTTGAGTTCGGCACCGGTGAGATGAACGCCGCTGAAACCACGACCGTAGTCAAAACCGTGCGCGGCGTTTATATTCATCATGGCATAAGCCAAACGCGCCTGCAACTTGTCGAAAACGGGTTCGCCCCAACCAACGGGAACACCTCTGACCACACAGCTGATAATGCCGCCAATGGAATTTCCATCTTTACGCAGTTTATCAATGTATTCAATCATTTTCTGAGCGGTATCCGATTCGGGACAACGGATTATATTCTCTTCTATCAACGATAAATCAATGTCATCGCCCGAATGTTTCATGGCAATATGTCCCACCTGCGAGGTGTAGGCTGTAATTTCAACTCCCAGTTGTTTCAGCGCAAGTTTTGCAATGGCTCCGGCTGCCACCCATCCGGCAGTGGCGCGCGCCGAACTCCGTCCGCCTCCGCGGTGATCGCGGATGCCGTATTTTTGCTGATAGGTATAGTCGGCATGTGAAGGACGATATACGTCTTTCAGGTGATTATAGTCTTTGCTTTCCTGATTTTTGTTCCAAATGACAAAGGCAATGGGTGTTCCTGTGGTTTTTCCTTCGAAAATTCCGGAGAGGAATTCCACGTTGTCTTCTTCGCTGCGCGGAGTGGAAATGGCTGATTGTCCCGGACGACGCCGGTTAAGTTCGTGCTGGATAAATGCCTGGTCCAGCACTATTCCGGCCGGACAACCGTCCACAATGCCGCCGACACCTATGCCGTGCGACTCGCCGAACGATGTAAATGTAAAAAGTTTACCGATGGTGTTCATGTGTCCCTCAACCTCTGAAAGGAAAGTTTTGTGAAGTTATTGATGTTTTCTGCAAAGTTAAAAAAAAGTTTCGTTAATGAACAATCCGGCAGGCTTTTGGGAAGGAACAATTTCTGTATAAACAACAAAGAGGCTGTCTCAATTTTTTTTGAAACAGCCTCTTTATTGGAATGATATAATTCCCGTGTATGGAAAACCAGATCCCATTCCCCCTCTCCCCGGGGAGAGGGGTGAGATAAGTCTCTAAACTGCTAAAAATTGTGCGGGGTGAGGCCTCTTTTTCTAAATGCCTGCAATTCTTTTTATTTCTTCCATGATGGCTGTTGCAAACTTGTCGGCCTGCTCGGGTGAACCGGCTTCGGAGTAAATGCGGATAATCGGTTCGGTGTTCGATTTGCGAAGATGTACCCATCCCTGCGGGAAGTCGATCTTTACACCGTCGATGTCATTCACTTCGTACTGTTTGTAAGAACCCTTGATCACAGCCAGCACTCCATCCACGTCAATCTGCGGTGTGAGCTGAATTTTGTTCTTCGACATGAAATAGTTGGGGTAGGAGGCACGCAATTCGGATACTTTTTTACCGGTTTTAGCCAGATTGGTCAGAAAGAGGGCAATACCCACCAGCGCGTCGCGTCCGTAGTGACTGGCCGGATAAATTACTCCGCCATTGCCTTCACCACCTATTACGGCTTTATTTTCTTTCATTTTGGCAACCACATTCACTTCGCCTACAGCCGACGCTTCGTAGTTGCAGCTGTATTTATTGGTAACATCACGGAGCGCGCGGGTGGAACTCATGTTGGAAACGGTATTGCCGGGAGTGTGCTGTAACACATAGTCGGCAATGGAAATCAGCGTGTATTCTTCGCCAAACATAGCGCCGTCCTCGCAGATAATAGCCAGACGATCCACGTCGGGGTCAACCACAAAGCCAACATCGAACTTACCGGATTTCATGGTTGAGGAAATTTCGGTGAGGTGTTCGGGCAGTGGTTCGGGATTGTGGGGAAACTGTCCGTTTGGTTCGCAGTAAAGTTTTTCAACCGTTTTTACACCCAATGCTTCGAGCAGTGCGGGGATGGCAATTCCGCCAACGGAGTTTACACAATCGATGGCCACTGAAAAGTTAGCAGCCCTGATAGCTTCCACATCCACCAAATCAAGGGCGAGTACACTATCAATGTGTTTACGGGTGTAATCATCGTTAACGGTAAGTTTCCCGATCTGATCCACTTCTGAGAAAGTGAAATCTTCGCTTTCGGCCAGTTTGAGGATGGTTTCACCTTCTTTGGCGTTCAGAAACTCACCTTTTTCGTTGAGCAGTTTCAGCGCGTTCCACTGTTTAGGATTGTGGCTGGCAGTGAGGATAATACCACCGGCAGCCTGTTCCATTGTTACGGCAAGTTCAGTGGTTGGGGTGGTTGCCAGACCAATGTCGGTAACATCCATTCCCATACCGAGCAGTGTACCGGTTACCAGTTTGTTTACCATTTCGCCCGAGATGCGCGCATCGCGTCCGACAACAATTTTATTCGAAGAGGTTTTAGCCGATGAACGTATAAAAGCAGCGTAAGCAGCTGTGAATTTTACTACATCGAGCGGACTAAGTCCATCACCGGCGCGTCCTCCGATGGTTCCTCTGATGCCTGAGATTGATTTAATAAGTGTCATAACAATATTTAGATGTGATTTTAAGTATAACTGTAAAAAGAAAAAGCCCCTGTTTAATTAAAAGGGGCGGATTTCTTGAGTTTATTTTACAATTTTGAATTTCAGGTCGTAAGCTACCGGGGTGACCTGATCTGCATACGTTCCGGTGTTGAGGCTGGAAGGCAGAATTATTTTCGACTCGGAGTTGGAGTATCTCATCAGTCCGATAGCCTGATGAATGCCTACTATCGAAAAAGAAGATGTTTCGCCATAGGTTACAATCAGCGGATCGGGACTCGACACGGTATTCCAGTTATTGGCCGATGTGTCTGCCGGAATGGTCAGTGTGTAGGGTCTGTACCGTAAGGCAACTTTTGTGCGGGTAGCAATTTTCACCGATGTGTCGCCCTTCGCTACAATATGAAAATATAATCCCGAAGGCATCAGGTAGTAATCTTTTTCTCCTGTTTTAGCATTTGCCGGCAATGTGTCGGTGGTCAGTTTTATTACATTGATATTGTTGCGCTGTATGTAAGCTTGTATGGTGGCGTCCTGCTCATCCAGCAGCTCGGAATATGTTTTTTTATCCGAACAGGATGCTGCGATGATTAACAGTGAAAAGGTAAGTAAAAGGATCGGTAATCTTTTCATTTTTTTTTGAAAATATGATTGTTTTTTTTATCCGTGAGAAACTAATGCAAATATCCGATTTTATAGCGATATACAAAAGTTAATTTTTAGTAACAGGCTATTTTTCATTCACAAGTAACTATTCAGCTATTATTGTCCTATAAAAAATTATCTTATTGTCCTCAAGCCGGACAGGCTTTTACTTTTTGGCTGCAGCCCCAAAAAGTAAACAAAAAAGGCCGCCGCTGTCGATAAAAAGCTAAAAATTGTCTGCGTTTCGCTCAAAGCGTCCAAACTCCTCTCCGCCGATAGGCGGATCGTCAGACAAGGACGCTTTTTAACCGCTTCACTCCGGCAATTTTCTT
>DAOPZV010000272.1:0-3624 GCA_035353575.1 Prolixibacteraceae bacterium
GTGTAACCAGCGAACGAACCACGAACCAGCCATTATTGTGGTAAAAACGACCGTCCATCAATTGCAGTGGCTCGCCCTTACTTTCGATGATCATGGTTTGCGTCATGGTTTCCGGAGCAACAGTCAGTTTTTTGCCTGAAGCCATTGGGAAAGCCTGCCAGTTACCATCCATGTCTTTCTCCATCGGTCCGTTAGCCTGAAGCGGGAAAATTCCGGATTGATTATCCAGATACCAGCTTTTACCAAACAGAATTCCCGGGAAAAGTTCGAAATTGAAGCCGACTTTCTTTTCCCATCCTGCCGGAAGAGGCTTATCCAGATCGACCAAAATGCGGAATTTGTTTCCTTCACCCACTACTCGAACATGATAGGTAAAATACAAATCGGGATATTCAACAGGATTAAATCCTTTTCGATTAATCGCCGAATCGGGATAAGTACATTTTACGCTGATTTCGTTTTTAGTGCGGTCAACCGAGCGTTTGCCAACCTTAGGAATGGGTTGCCATTGGCCGGGAGTAGGCTCCAGGCGCAAATCGCCATTGGTTGCCACGCGGGTTCCGTTCTGGATAATTCCAACACCACCCTGATGACCTTCAGGATAAATATCGAAAAACACCATCACATTCAGTCCGGGTTTTTCGAAATATTCGTTTTCGTTGATTTGAAGCGACTGGGCGATCAGCCTGACATTAGACATAATCAGCACAAATAGTCCCAATAAGAGTAACTTTTTCATAATTAGGTTTGAGATTAAGGTTCGGACGAACAAAGTTAAACTTATTGTAACAACTACAAACACAAATTTTAAAACCTAAATATCAGCTTCTGCTTCATATATTATAACGAAAACCAGTAGGAAAACTTAATCAGGAATACGTTGTGCGGCGTGACTCCAAACAAGTCTCTCATGTCTCTGTCGTAATCAAACGATCCGTTCGAAACCGAATTTGTCCGCCCTTGCGACCAAACAAAGAACAACGTTGAACCTGGTCGGTATTCCCATCTCAATACCAGATTCGACCTGAACTGTTGGAAGTTAAAATCAGGATTATCAAACGAATAGTCAGATTTTCCGTCGTGATCTTCGTCAATTGAGTATGAATTGTTCTCTTTTGAAAAGCTCAACTCCTGAGTACTGAAATTGTTGTACCGGTCGCGAAACCTATCGGCTTTAGGCGAAGTAACCCGCTTAAATTCGGTGTATTTTCCGGCCGAAACAAAAGGTTGCCCATAGTACTCGAGCGACAATTCGGGAGTAAACGTATAATTGATTCGGAAGGTGAAACTAGCGGTTTTTTGGTTGATCCGGGCAAAGATGTACCTCGGATCATTTGTTATAGCCTGCTCCGAAACGTACTGAAGCTCGTTATTTGTAATACTGTAATCCGGCGAAAACGAAATTGCCAACGAATTGATTGGACGATAATTTATTCCGGCCCAATATTCCTGATTCCTGAAACTTTTTACGTCGCCAAATCCCTGATAACTTCCGGCATAAATCGATGTTTTTCGCGACTGTTTCGATTGCACATTCAGGTTAACATTTAACGCCCCGGGCAGAATGAAAGTTGGACCTCCGCGCAACAGGTTAGTCGATTTGCTATTGCCACTTCTCGTGAGATTTCCATTCAGTCGCCATTTATTCCTAAACTGCGTATTAAAATTCATGTTGGTAAAAGCCGAAAGCATTTCTCCTGAGAAATTCCAATACGCCCAATAATTTGTATTCAGGTAAAAGTTATTGAAGATTGAAAACGGGTCGCGAATGTAGTAAGCCACCCACGATCCGTGATGAATGACGTCGGAATAGCGCATGTAGCCAATATCGTTGAATTCCAAACCGGGCGAGCGTAGTGTAAAACTGGTTTCAAACTGCAATCTCTTCTTACTGCTCCTTCCAAATTTAAGTGTTCCGCCATACCCTGCCAGCGAAGTTCGCGACGAATCGAGCGTCACATAATTGGCATCGGGTCGCTGGTAATACCTGGCTGACGACCTTTGCGCATTCACCATTGCTTCGGTACTTCCTTTGATATAACTAAATATGGCGTTGGCATTGAAATACCAGGTGCGCTCGTTCCAATTGCGATTGAAGTTAAGCCCACCAGTATATGCAGCTGTGGGTAAGTAATTTAGCGCCGGGTTGGTAATGTCGCGATTTACAGCCGTAACAATTCCTCCAAATACGGTTTCGCCCTTGTTATAATCTTTTTGTAACCGACCAACAAAATAGTTGGTTAATGGCTCAACCGACTCTTTTCGCCTGACGCCTCCATTGTCGATTGTCGCTTTTTCATTGGCCGTTACGCTTTCTAAAACCCCAATCGACAAGCCATCTTTTGTTTTTCCTGAAAGCTTCATGGCTCCCAATATCGTTGTCGCCTCCGGAATATCAGCATATTCATTTTCTTTCAAATCGGGTGAGTTGTGCGGATAACGCCCGATTCGACGCGAGTAAAATAGGTTATCGGCACCCATATTGTGAATCACAATAGAACTCGAAGGTTCGAACTCGTAGATATTTTTCCCCTCAACAAAAAACGGTCGTCGTTCAGAGAAATAAGATTCGAATGCGCTCAGGTTAACCTCCGACGGGTCAGCCTCAACCTGTCCAAAATCGGGATTGATTGAAAAATCGAGCGTCAGGTCGTTGGTAATGGCCGCCTTGCCATCGAGTCCTGCTGAAAATGCACTCTTTTTCCCATTCAGGAACGGATTGTCTCCATCTTTTGCAAAGCGTTCGGTACGGGCAACGGTGTATGGCAACAATTCAACTTTTCGCTTGGGTTTGATGTCGTTTATTCCGTGCAACTCGCCATACAGGTGCACTTGTCCGGGCGAGCCTTTGGGGATAAATTGCCAGGTAGAACGTTCTTCGAGCCGAAAAATATGGCGCATAACCTGAAT
Source organism: Prolixibacteraceae bacterium (assembly GCA_035353575.1). Taxonomy (GTDB): domain Bacteria; phylum Bacteroidota; class Bacteroidia; order Bacteroidales; family Prolixibacteraceae; genus Aquipluma. The sequence continues at coordinate 2,911 of DAOPZV010000272.1, forward strand.
TCCCCATATATGCTCGGTTTTTTTGCCAAACCGAAGCTGGCTGAACGGTATCTTCATTTCGGCGCACCAGCCTTTATCATCAATCGAAGTTTTCAGGAACCAAATCGGGTTCCAGCTTTCGTCCCAATTGTTTCCGTCCTGGGTCACGGCCTCGTCGCCTTTTGCTCCCGAAGCCATGGCCGTGAAAGAAAAAGCGGTTTGCTGGTCGTAATAACTGTCGATTGCAACCGAAACCATATCACCATCAAAATTGTCGCGGCGCGAAATACGTCGGCTAATCTTGTCGGGCTCCGAATCGAAAGCGCGGACCAATATGTAGAGATTATCGTCGTCGTAGAGAACTTTGAAACTTGTTTGTTGCGACGGCGCTTTATTTTCGTAAGGCTGTATCTGGATAAAATCGCCACTCCATTCTACTTGTTCCCAACAAGGGTCATTCATTTGTCCGTCAATTTCAGGAGCAGTTTTGGCAAAAGCCGTGTTATAAACTCTCTTCGCTTGATTTTGAGCACACAAATCGGAAAAAATGCCGGTAAAAAGAAGAACGAATAAAGCTATAAGCGCTGTTTTTGAACTCATCTAATCTTGTGTTTAATTGGTTTTCATGAATACTACACCCGAAAGACCTCAGTTTTCCAAAAACGTTACGCACTCTGCAATATTTTCTGATTTTTATTCCGATTATCGGCTAGCCGGAAAAAGAAAAAGCGGTTC
>DAOPZV010000273.1:0-3576 GCA_035353575.1 Prolixibacteraceae bacterium
AAGGAACCGCTCAACTCCGGGAAGAATTTCTTCAGGAGTCATTTTTTCGATATAGCTCACATACAGTGCATTCTTCCGTGCAGCCATATTTTCTTTTTCCTGATTACTAAACTGCAATTCGCCAATCTCCAACAAGATTTCGAGCGACTGCATCCGGCTCACGCCTTTCAACCTTTCGTTATCTTCAAGGGTAAATTCGAAACCCAACTCCTCGGCCAAAGCACGCCATGCAATAAAATGGTATTTGGCCGTATCAACCACTACCCCATCCAAATCGAATAAACAAGCTTCTATCATTTTCAAAATATTATTATTAAAGCTCTGCCATCCAAACCACCTCAGTTGAGAGCATCTTTATCTTCTGGCAGAAATTTTTATAAGCCGCCCCTGAACTCAATTCTTTTTTGGTGGCACTTTAATGAACATCACCGATAATGATCCCAACAGCATAGCTACCCCGCATATCATGATCATGAATATGGCATGATTGTGAAATAACCCGCGCAACAATGGTCCACCTAGCAGACCAGAAATAATCTGCGGCCCGGCAATTGTAAAATTGAAAATCCCCATGTATACACCCATTTTGTCGGCTGGCAGACTCTCCGAAAGCAGAGAATAGGGCATAGCAAGAATGGCTGCCCAGGCGATTCCAATCCCGACCATTGAAAACAGTAACAGGTTTGGTGTATTAAATAAGTACATCGACAGGTACCCCAGCCCCCCCATTGCCAGGGCAAGGGCATACGTGGTTTTCCGGCCAATTTTACTCGCAATCTTGGTCATCAAGATCGAGAAGATCGCTGCAAAAAAGCTGTACACCCCGAATAATATTCCTACCCAGTTTCCGGCCTCCTGATACAAAGCCGACGAAGAATCGTCAATAGCTGTACCATACACGTGCTGGGCCACGGCCGGTGTAGTGTAAACCCACATCAGATAAAGGGCGAACCATGAGAAAAACTGAACAATAGCCAATTTCGCCATGACCGGAGGCATTTGGGCAAACAACTTGAAGAAATTACCCAGCTTTTCAGTCGTCGGTTTCTTCTCCTTTTGCTTTTTGCTCCAGACGTCGTAATCGAGATTATTTTGCGCACAATATTCTTCCGGCGGATATTCTTTGGTTCTAAAAACAGTCCAAATAACCGATAGCAACAGAATTGAACCACCTATATAAAACGACCAGATAACCGATGGAGGAACCTCGCCGGTTGGTGCAGTATTCTGAACGCCCAAAATGTTGGTTAATACAAACGGTAACACAGAACCCAAAACAGCGCCAGTGTTAATCAGGAAACTCTGAATAGAATATCCAAGTGTGCGTTGTTCGTCGGGAACCATATCGGCCACAAGTGCCCTGAAGGGCTGCATGGTGATGTTAAACGATCCATCCATCAGCGCAAACATCATGGCGCCAAAAACCAGAGCCGGAATAATTGCAATGAGAGCAGAGGCATTTGGCATTAGAAACATAGCCATGCTGGCAACAATAGCTCCTCCCAAAATGTACGGTCCCCTTCGGCCAAGCCGGTTCCAGGTTCGGTCGCTGGCGGCACCAACAATTGGTTGAACGACAAGCCCCATCATTGGAGCTGCGAGCCAAAAAAAGGAAAGCGAATGCAGATCGGCTCCCAGATTGGAAAGAATACGGCTAACATTGGCACTCTGAAGTGCAAATCCAATCTGAATTCCAAGAAACCCAAAACTCACGTTCCAGATTTGCCAAAAACTTAAGGCAGGTTTTTTCTTCATTTAGTTAATTTTTAGATTCAAGATGCAAGATACCAGATACAAGACTTAAAAAATATCACCCGGCAATTAAGTGGTGAAATATATCAAGCCTTTCAGGTCATTGTAAATACAATCCTGAAACATCATCAAATGTTTGGAATTAACTAATTGCTTCCTGAAAAGATTTTTCGGGAAGCCCAATGAAGTATTTATGGAATTAACAGAAAACGGAATTAACGATACAAATATAAAGAAGTTGTTTCGAGAAATCAAAATGCAAAAACACTCAAACGCCTTTAATAGCAGGCCAAACAGCCGCATTAAAACAAAAAAAGCCCATTGCAAACGTTTGCAGATGCTTGAAAAAAATTTCGATTTTTTTTGATTATCCCCTCACCGAACTCCCCCGCACAATTAAATCGGCGCTAAGAACTTTCACTTCCGGTTCATATTTCTCGTCAGCCGAAAAAATTCGCTTGAACAGAATTTCGGCCGACATGGTTCCCATTTCGTAGCCGTGCTGGTCGACAGAAGACAAATGCGGATCGGTAATTCCGGATAAATAACCATCGCTAAAGCCAACAATGGCAACCTGTTCAGGAACATTGATTCCTCTTTTCTGAACGGTTTGCATCGCGCCAATGGCCGTCATATCGTTTACCGCAAATATGCCGTCAAATACAATACCGGTATCTAACATTCGACCAACTGCGTTTCGGGCTTTTTCGAAAGTATCTACCTCAATAATAAGGCTTTGATCGATTGGGAGGCCAGCTTCTTTGTGAGCATCCAAATACCCTTGCAAACGGTGCTGACCAATCAATAGATTTTGAGGTGCGGCAAAATGAGCAATCCGCTTGCAGCCCGATTCAATTAAATGGCGGGTGGCTCTGTAGGCAGCCTCCACATCATCGTTAATTACTAAGTCGGCATTAATTCCGGGAGCAATCCGATCAAAAAACACCAATGGGATTCCGCCTTCCTGCAAATTGGTGAAATGATCGTATGATTGTGTTTCCTTCGAAATGGAGATTAAAATACCATCAACCCGGTGCGACAGTAGGGCTTTGGCATTAGCCACCTCGCGGGCAAAACTTTCATTCGACTGACATATTATTACGGTATAACCTTTTTGCGATGCAACATCTTCAATTCCACTAATAACCGATGAAAAAAAATAATGAACAATTTCAGGAATGATAATGCCTATTGTATTGCTCCGGCTGTTTTTTAAACTTAAAGCTACCGCGTTGGGTTGGTATTTCAGCTTTCCGGCCAGCTCATTAACAGCTTTTTTGGTCTCAGAATTAATGTCCGGATGATCTTTCAGAGCCCGGGAAACTGTAGAGGGAGAAATTCCTAAAATTCTGGCAATGTCTTTTATGGTTATTTGATTGCTTCGCATTGCTATTTGTTCGTCCAATTAGTTTTTATACTACACTAAAGATAAGATTTTATTCTTATGGTCAAACTGAATTTTGAAATGCTTTTAAACTCCAATTTTATACCAACCAGTAACCACCTGTTATAAAACACATTGAGTGCAAACGTCACCGCAAACGATTGCAGAAAAAGGCCTATAACATTTTTTAACATTTTATTTACAGAAGCTTTACTTTGGCTGCAGAATTAACTGACAAGCGAAGTATTTAACGGAAAACACAAACGAAATTGACCAAAAGATTTTTAGTAATGAATCTAAAAAAGAAGTATTTGAACCAATAATTATTAAAACATGAGGATTATTCGCAAAAACCTAAATGTATTAATATTGATGTTCGCGCTTTTGCTGGGAAACTATGCAATGGCACAACAGACAGTATTAACAGGGAAGGTTACCGA
>DAOPZV010000274.1:0-3564 GCA_035353575.1 Prolixibacteraceae bacterium
CGGCCTGACTGGCCCATGGTTGCGGTAGTATCTCGCCAAAACCAGCCCGCTGACCCAACCCCAGAAATGACTTTCCCACGAAATGCCAGGTTTTAAAGGAAAGATTCCCCAAAACATACTTCCGTAGAGGAATACAACGATTATACTGATGGTCAATAAATTGGCGTCTTTTCGGAAAACTCCGCTGAAAAACAGGAAAGATGCCAATCCATAAATTATTCCGCTGGCGCCAACGTGGTAGGCATCTCGTCCACCTAGCCAAACGCATAGTCCTGATAGTAAATAAATAAGAAACAAAATGCGGTAGGCCAGCTTACGATAAAAGTAAAACAGTGCAAACGACAACACCAAAAATGGTACGGAGTTCGAAATCAGGTGGTCGTAATTGCTGTGAATAAAAGGTGAAAGGATAATTCCTTTCAGTCCATCCAATTGCAGCGGCAAAATGCCATATTCGGTTAAATCTTTGCCCAAATAATCTTCAATTACTTTTACCACCCAAAATGAGCCAACAATCAGAACGGAAAACAGCAAACTGTATTTGAATATTTTCCGTTCTGTGTCTTTGTCGTGTAACTCGTTGTGTCGTGGATAGTAGTTGAATAAAGGCATTTATACCAATGATTTGATCAACGCAACAAAATTGTAAATATCGTCTTCGCTGGTGTCGAACGATGTCATCCAACGGACTTCAGAGCGGCTTTCATCCCACATGTAAAAGAAATATTCTTCCTGAAGTTTGGGTATAATTTCAGCAGGAACAATTGCAAATACGCCGTTTGCCTCTACTTCCTGAGTGAGCCGGATGGCCGGAATTTTCTTTACTTCAGCTTCCAGAAGTCTTGCCATATTGTTTGAGTGCGTTGCATTTCGTTTCCACAACTCGTTTTCGAAATACGCCAGAAACTGTGCACTGATGAAACGCATTTTAGAGTATAACTGCATACTCTGTTTGCGAATATATTTGGTTTTTGCGGCCAGTTCGGGATTAAAGAAAAGTACCGCTTCACCCATCATCATGCCATTTTTTGTTCCGCCGAATGAAAGGGCGTCAACGCCTGCATCAACTGTGAATGCACTGAACGGCAAGCCAAGTGCTACTGCTGCGTTGGCTAAGCGGGCTCCGTCCATGTGAACTAAAAGCTCGTATTCATGTGCCAACATGGTGATTGCTTTTATTTCTTCAGGCGTATATACGGTTCCCAGCTCAGTTACCTGAGAAATTGAAATAACCTGAGGTTGTGAATGATGCTCAAAATCAAACCCGTGCAAGTATTTTCTGATCCCATCCGGAGTGATTTTTCCTTTAATTGTTTCAACTGGGAGAAGTTTGCAGCCGGTAAATTTCTCGGGAGCACCGCACTCGTCAACCTGAATGTGAGCAGTGTCGGCACATATAATTGAATTAAACGAGCGGGTTAGGCTCGAAAGTCCTAAAACATTAGCCCCTGTTCCGTTGAACGCAAAAAAGACTTCCGTTTTTTCTCCAAATTCCTGTTTAAAACGTCGGCGGGCTTTTTCTGAAAGTTCGTCACCTCCGTAACCAACTGCATGTCCCTGGTTGGCAACAGCAATAGCGCTCAAAATTTCAGGATGAATTCCTGAATTATTGTCGCTTGCAAATCCTCGTTTCATAGTAGAAAATAGTATATTTAAATGTCAAAAGTGAGTTCTGAATGAGGAGACGAAGTTAAAAAACAATGTGGGTTACAACTAACTTGGGAGCTCCGAACTTTAGTTATGTCGTATTTTTTTAAACTTTCAACTTTATCAAAATGGACAGGTCATTAAAACTTAGCGAAAAATTGTTTTGTCTGGCCGTTAATCCGAAGCGCGGCGGCATTTTTCTAAGTGCGTCAACAACTCTGGCGATGACACTAACCGGCTCCGTATTTATCGAGTTGATGAATAAAAAAGTGATTTCGATGGAAAATGGGTTGGTTCATTTGGTCGATCCGACTTTTCAAAGCGACGAGATTTACGACTTCTTTTTACACCGGATTAGCGCGAGTAACAAAGATCGCAAATTGCGTAGCTGGATTTCGCGGTTCAATGTCCGTGGACGAAAAATTCAAAGGCATTTTATTCGGACACTTGTTCGAAAGCGTGTTCTTCGAACTGAGGTGCGCCGCATTTTATTTATTCCGTACGAAAAAGTTTTCGTAATGGATCAGGAATTGGTTGAGAAGATAAGAAAAGAGGTAGAAGATATTTTTATGAAGCGGGTAGAGCTTACTATTGATGCAACTATTTTGGCGTCGATGGTTGAACAGACCAACCTGCTGTCGCGGATATTTCCGGAAAGGGCGCAGAGAAGAGAAGCCCGCCGCTTCTTAAAATCTTTACCCGAAATGCCTGTGCCGAAGGCAGTGCACGAGGCCATACAAATGATGCATGCGGCTGTTTTTGCAGCAACAACTTAAAATTAATACTTCAGCTTTAAATGGAAAAAGTAAATATTTTTTGGTTTCGGCGCGATTTGCGAACCGACGATAATCACGGTTTATTTGAGGCATTAAATGCGGGTTTGCCAGTTGTTCCGCTGTTTATATTCGATCCTGAAATTCTGAAGAATTTTCCAAATCCGGACGATGCGCGGCTAACATTTATTCATCGTTGTCTTACAGAACTTGATCACGAATTCCGAAAGTTCAATAGTGCTTTGCAGGTTTATTTCTCGTCTCCTGAAGTAGTTTTTGGGCGGCTGACGGCCAAGTACGAGATTCAGGCTGTTTACACCAATGCCGACTATGAACCTTCGGCTATTCAGCGTGATGAAAAAATAATGAATCAGCTTTCTGCGAAAGGAATTGAGTTGCATTCCTTTAAAGATCAGGTGATTTTTCATCAGGATGAGGTTGTGAAAAGTGACGGATCGCCTTACACCATTTTCACGCCGTACTCGAGGCGGTGGAAAGAAAAGTTTGCTCAATACAGCATTCCAGAGTATCCAAGCCAAAACTATTTAGGCGCTTTGAAACATATGATCTCTGATTACTTCCCGGAACTGGAAGAACTGGGCTACAAAGCGCAGAATATGGTTTTCCCGTATAAAGTTGTCGATATCAATTTGCTCGAACATTATGGCGATACAAGGGATTTCCCCGCGGAAAAGGGGACCTCGAAGCTTGGCATCCATTTGCGTTTTGGAACAATCTCAATCAGGAAATTAACATTGCAGGCCGTGCATTTTTCTGAAGTCTTTTTGAATGAGCTTATCTGGAGAAACTTCTACATGGACATTTTGTGGCATTTCCCTTATGCTGCCGAAAAAGCATTTAAACCAGCCTACGACCATATTGAATGGCGAAACGACCCTGCCGAATTTGAACGCTGGTGCGCCGGACAAACCGGTTATCCGCTGGTTGACGCAGGTATGCGCGAGTTGAACGAAACCGGTTACATGCACAATAGGGTTCGCATGGTGGTTGCCAGTTTCCTGACAAAGCATTTGCTCATCGATTGGCGCTGGGGTGAAGCTTATTTTGCACAGAAACTGCTTGACTTCGATTTGGCCGCAAACAATGGCGGCTGGCAGTGGGCAAGCGGTTCGGGTTGCGATGC
>DAOPZV010000275.1:0-3551 GCA_035353575.1 Prolixibacteraceae bacterium
AAAAACGTGAGGCGGATGAATACGATGAGGTGGTAGTTGTGAAGCAGATTATTCCAAAAGGGAAGAATACGATGGTTGCTCACCTCAAGCACCTGAAAGAACATGGAGAAACCGGTTTCCTGAAACAAGCCGTCAGCTATTTGAAATTACATGCTTCGGAAATTCCGTTCAGTGTTGATGCAGTGATTTCGGAAGTGCACAATACCAAAGTTGAATCATCAGGTGGCGGTTGTGCTTCGGGCGGATGTCCGGGATCAAAAGAAGTGAGTTTCGAGCCAAAAAACCTGAAATTTGCAGGTGCTCCGGTCGCCACAGAAGCACCATCGGCATTGCGTCAATGGCCGGTGCAAATGCATCTGATCAATCCGGCTGGCGCCACTTTCCAGGGAACCGACCTGTTGCTGGCCGCCGACTGTGTGGCTTTCAGCATGGGAAATTTCCACTCGAAATTCTTAGCTGGAAAATCACTGGTAATTGCCTGCCCAAAACTTGATCAGGGCAAAGAAATATATGTCGAAAAAATCCGTCGGCTCATCGACGAGGCCCGCGTGAACACCATCACCATCATGATGATGGAAGTACCTTGCTGCGGCGGTTTGTCTCAACTCGTTCAAATGGCAAAAGCTCAGGCATCGCGCAAAGTTCCGGTGAAGGAAATCATCGTCAGCATCAAGGGCGAAATCCTCGACGAAGCGTGGGTGTAAACTGGTTGCGGGTTCCGAGTTGCGAGATTCGGGTTTTCAAGTCCTGAAGGGGCGGGAGACAATAGCACGGGGCGAAACCCCGGGTTCGGAGATGCCCAAAAACCAATCGTCCGCGAGCGAATGTTTGTAAAAGCGCCAATTCGTTCTCGGACGAAAAAGAGTAAGACCCAAATTCAAGAAGAAATCATTTAAAATTTTAATAATCAACGAGAAACTGATCTGCAACAAATGCGGACGGCCCTTCTCATACCAAAAAATTAGCTATGAACATGTTTTGTTTTCAATGTCAGGAAGCAGCCAAAGGAATTGGTTGCACAGTAAAAGGTGTGTGCGGCAAAGACAGCGATGTGGCCAATCTTCAGGACACCCTTTTATTTGTTTTGAAAGGCGTTGCAGCCCTCAACAGCGAGTTGCGCAAAGCCGGATTGGCCGAGCCCAAAGTGAATAAAGTGATTTTCGACGGGCTGTTCAGCACCATCACCAATGCCAATTTCGACGAGGTTGCTTTCTCGATCCGCATAAAAAAAACGCTGAAAGTTCGCGACGAATTGCGCGCCAAAGCTGAAGCCAACGGGATCGAGTTGCCGGCACACGAATCGGTTACCTGGACTGCCGTAACCACCGAAGAATTCGAAGCGAAAGCGGCTGAGGTTGGCATCCTGAGCGAAAAGAACGAAGATATCCGCTCGTTGAAAGAGCTGATCATTTATGGCTTGAAAGGTTTGGCTGCTTATGCCGAACACGCGTATAACCTCAACTTCGAGAAAGAAGAAATTTTTGCCTTCATGGAACGGGCTTTGGCCGCTACCACGCAGGATTTGTCGGCTGACGAATTGGTTGGATTGACGCTCGAAACCGGAAAATTTGGTGTAGATGTGATGGCTCTGCTCGATCAGGCCAACACGACGACCTACGGAAATCCGGAGATGACCAAAGTAAACATTGGCGTACGTAAAAATCCGGCCATCCTCATTTCGGGACACGACCTAAAAGACCTGGAGGAACTGCTCATCCAAAGCGAAGGAACCGGCGTGGACATTTACACCCACAGCGAAATGCTTCCGGCAAATTATTATCCGGTTTTCAAGAAATACAAACACCTTGCCGGTAACTACGGGAATGCCTGGTGGAAGCAAAAAGAAGAGTTCGAAAGCTTCAATGGCCCGATCCTTTTCACCACCAACTGTATAGTTCCGCCACTGAAAGGCGCTTCGTATGCCGACCGCATTTACACCACCGGCGCATCGGGCCTGCCGGGAGCTGTGCATATTGCCGACCGCAAACCGGGCGAAATGAAAAACTTCCGCCCGATTATCGAACACGCGTTGACTTGTAGTACCCCAACCGAAATCGAGACTGGCGAAATCATTGGCGGGTTTGCCCACAACCAGGTTTTCGAACTGGCCGGGCCGATTGTTGAAGCCGTAAAAACCGGCGCTATCCGCAAGTTCTTCGTGATGGCAGGTTGCGATGGCCGCATGAAAGAGCGCAACTATTACACCCAGTTTGCCGAAAAGCTGCCAAAAGACACCGTTATTTTGACCGCAGGTTGCGCCAAATACCGCTACAACAAGCTGCCTTTGGGCGACATCAACGGCATTCCGCGCGTGATCGATGCCGGACAGTGCAACGACTCATACTCATTGGCAGTGGTAGCGCTGAAACTGAAAGAAATTTTTGAGCTGGAAGATGTGAACCAGTTGCCAATTGCCTACAACATTGCCTGGTACGAGCAAAAAGCGGTGATTGTATTGCTGGCGCTGCTTTACCTGGGCGTGAAAAATATTCACCTCGGCCCGACATTGCCAGCATTCCTGTCGCCAAATGTGGCCAATGTGCTGGTTCAGAATTTCGGAATTGCCGGAATCCAGTCGGTTGATGAAGACTTAAAACTGTTCCTTCAGACTGAAAAAGAATTGGAAGAAGAGTTTGAAAAATAAGGGTTTTTGATTGTTTTAGTTGTTTGGGTTTTCTGCCTTCGGAGTTCTCCGAAGGCATTTTTATGAAATAAAAAAGGTCGGCAATGCCGACCTTTCTCATATATGATATCCAGAACAGTTATTTTTTAACACGTTCAGAATAAGAACGGTCACGGGTGTCAACTTTAATGATGTCGCCTTCGTTAATGAACATAGGAACCATAACTTCAGCTCCGGTCTCAACAGTTGCAGGCTTCAGGGCATTCGAACTTGCTGTATTTCCTTTTTCACCGGCTATGGTTGCAGTAACCAAAAGCTCGACAAATGGAGGCAACTCAGCAGTTAATGGCGTTTCGGTATCAACGTGGTAATTAATTTCAACGATCTGACCTTCTTTCATCAAGTCTGAATTGTCAATCAGTTCAGCGGCAATTGAAATCTGCTCGAAGGTTTCAGCGTGCATGAAATTGAAGCCAGCCTCGTCCTGATACAAGTATTGGTAAGGACGGCGCTCAACTCTCACGATGTCAATTTTTACTCCTGAAGAGAATGTATTTTCGATGGTTCTCCCGGTTTTCAGGTTTTTCAGTTTGGTGCGAACAAAAGCTGGTCCTTTACCGGGTTTTACATGCTGGAACGATACAACCTGAAACAGTTGCTCGTTAAATTCTATCGTCAATCCGTTTTTAATATCTGCTGTAGTAGCTGCCATATCAATTAATTATATTTTTCAAATCGGGTGCAAAAATATATAAATATTGTGGATACAAAATCTTTCGAGATTTTTTTTCGAAGAATTAAAGCGAAATTAATGTAATTAATCGTTTGATTTAATGACTGTTCTGAATAGAATGCCTGCAGAAACAGACAAGTCATTATTCGTTAACCAGCTGATTTACACCGTTTATTTTGTACGAATCGAGTTCGC
>DAOPZV010000276.1:0-3515 GCA_035353575.1 Prolixibacteraceae bacterium
ACTGAAAGGGAAGCCGCAATAAGCGGCTTTTCTTATTTACAGAATATTCGGAAACTGAAAAAACAATTTATTGCCGAAGGTGTTATTATGCTGTTTCGATTTTAAAAACAAGAATAATGAGTTACGATTTAATAGTTATAGGAAGTGGTCCTGGTGGTTATGTTGCTGCTATACGTGCTGCTCAGCTTGGGCTAAAAGTTGGTGTTGTTGAACGGGAGAATCTTGGAGGAATTTGCCTGAACTGGGGATGTATTCCAACAAAGTCGTTGCTTAAAAGTGCGCAGGCTTATGAATATGCACAGCATGCCGCCGACTACGGTGTTTCCATTTTGGGTGAAGTTAAACCAGACTTTTCCGCAATGGTGAAACGGAGCCGTGGTGTAGCTGAAGGGATGAGCAAGGGAATTAATTTTCTGTTCACAAAAAATAAAATTGATGTTTTAAATGGCAATGGCCGCCTGACTAATAAAAATACCGTTGAGGTAACCGATTCGGCAGGAAGCCAATCGCTTTATTCTGCAACGAATATTATTCTGGCAACCGGAGCTCGCTCGCGTGAGCTGCCGAATTTGAAACAGGATGGCAAAAAAATAATTGGATACCGCGAAGCAATGACTTTGCCCAAACAGCCTAAGTCTATCGTGGTGGTTGGTTCGGGTGCAATCGGAAGTGAATTTGCGTACTTCTACCAAAGCATTGGTACCGAAGTTACTCTGGTCGAGTTTATGCCAAATGTTGTTCCGAACGAAGATGAAGAGGTGTCGAAAACGCTCGAACGTTCGTTCAAAAAGTTAAAAATGAAAGTGCTGACAAATGCTTCGGTAGAGTCGGTTGATACTTCAGGTGAATTGTGTAAAGTCACCATTAAAACAAAAAAAGGAGAGGAGATTGTTGAGGCAGAGATTGTTTTGTCAGCTGTTGGAATCACTCCAAACATCGAAAACATTGGGCTGGAAGATCTCGGTATCGAGTTGGAAAGAGGTAAAGTGAAGGTAAACGAATTTTGTAGGACCAATGTGGATACCGTTTATGCCATTGGCGATATTATTTCAGGCCCGGCTTTGGCGCATGTTGCCTCGGCCGAAGGAATTCTGGCTGTTGAAAAAATAGCAGGCCTCAATCCGCATCCAATCGATTATTCGAATATTCCCGGATGTACTTATACCAATCCTGAAGTTTCGTCGGTTGGAATTACAGAGCAGAAAGCCAAGGAGCTCGGATTGGACGTTAAAATTGGTAAATTCCCCTATTCAGCAAGCGGAAAGGCAAGCGCTGCCGGGCAAAAAGACGGCTTTGTAAAGCTTATTTTTGATGCAAAATACGGAGAATTACTCGGTGCTCACATGATTGGTGGAAACGTAACGGAAATGATTGCCGAGTTGGTTGTTGCAAAGAAACTTGAAATAACCGGTCACGAGTTGATCAAGTCGATTCACCCGCACCCAACTATGAGCGAAGCAATTATGGAAGCTGCTGCAGCAGCATACGACGAAGTAATACATTTATAGCAGATTGGATTTTTTAATTTGGCTGTTGTAAAAATTAGTCATATAAACTTTGATCAATGAACCCGGATTAGTCCGGGTTTTTTGTTCTATTCGAAAAATAAAGTTCAACGTTTGAATATTCATAATTGATTGATATTCAGATTTTTATTATTGCAAGTCATAAATATTTATATTTTTGCAGCGAATTAAATTTACTATCACCCATGAACAAATTTTATGTTTTTGTTTCAGGAGCTATGCTTTTGATGAATACTGCTTTTGCCGGCGGTATCCTCACGAATACCAACCAAAGTGCTCAGTTTGTCAGGATGCTGTCTCGAAATGCATCAACTGATCTCGATGCCGTTTATTTCAATCCGGCAGGATTAACTCAAATGAACAATGGCTTTTATTTTGCATTTCATAACCAGTCAATTTGGCAAACCAAAACAATTACGAGCGAATTTGGACAGAATACGACCCCGCAATATCCGTTACTATACGATAAATACGAAGGAGAAGTGAAGGTTCCTGTGTTCCCGTCGGCCTTTGCCGTATATAAAACAGATAATTGGGCATTTTCGGCCGGATTTGGACCCAATGGAGGTGGCGGAAGCGCAAAATATGATCATGGGCTGCCTTCGTTCGAGAAGCAAATTGCAAAGCTTGTTCCGGCGATGTCGGGCTTAAGTTCATTGGGCTACCCGGTAAACGCGTATGATGTTGACATTTCGTTTGAAGGAACTTCAGTATTTTGGGGAATTCAGCTTGGTGCAACTTATAAAGTAAACGACGCCATTTCGGTATATGCGGGTGGCCGTTATGTTCCGGCGGTTAATACGTACAAAGGAAGTATCTCCAATATTCAGCTGGGAACTTCCGGAGCTCTTCAAAATGCACAAACTTACCTGAAGGGAGCCGCTGCCGTAGCTACTGCAAAATTGCAGGCAACCGGAGCTGTTGCTGCAAGTTTGCAGCCGCTTGTTTCGGGAGGTGCCGGAACTTATACGCTGGCTCAGGTTCAGGCAGCCGGATACATAACTGCGGCTCAGAAAGCACAGATTGAAGCAGGGCTGCAACAACTTGGACTTACATCTGCACAAATAAGTGCTATTTCGGTTTCGTCGGCACAAACAACTTTTGCAACCACATCGGCTTATTTGGGTGGTGTGGCCAGCAGTCTTAATTCAAACATTCCGAATTTGGCTGATAAGCGAGTTGATACCAGGCAAACAGGGGCTGGAGTTACTCCGATTATTGGCGTTGACATTCATCTGAAAAAGTTGAATGTTGGGTTAAAATATGAGCACAAGACTTACCTGACGTTAAAAAACTCAACTGTGGTTGATGATATTAATATGTTTCCTGACGGACAAAAATCTGGGAGCGATATTCCTGCTATTGTTGCAGGTGGAGCCGATTATCAGCTTTTGGACAAGCTGAAAATTTCGGGCTCGTTTAATGTTTACCTCGACAAAAATGTTGATTGGGGAAACAGTATTTACGGAGTACACCGCACAATTGACAAAAATTACGTAGAGCTTGCGTTTGGAGCTGAATATAAACTAACCAACAAGTTTGCTGTCAGTGCGGGCTATTTAAATTCGAACACCGGAGTGAGCGAGCAATACCAGAGCGATTTCGGATTTAGCAACGATTCATATACCACAGGGCTTGGACTTCAGTGGAAATTAGACGAAAGATTGACGCTTGATGCTGGTATGATGCTTACAACTTATAAGGATTACACCAAAACTTTTGTGGATGCCGCTCCGTTTGGAACATATCACGAAACTTATGGAAAAGACACTTTTACTGTAGCTTTTGGGATTGCGTACAAAATTTTTTAATGAACACATTGCTTTTGTTATAGGATACTAGTTGATTGATGGATGAAAAGTGATCGGGGAGTACTTTGCCGATCACTTTTTTTGTTTTCACTTTATCCTTCTGAAACGCAGCTTATTTTCTGTAGTCATTTTCTCGCAGGCATACTGAATAATTAATCGGGGTGCCGAATCCTTGTAT
>DAOPZV010000277.1:0-3492 GCA_035353575.1 Prolixibacteraceae bacterium
AACCGGCTGAATTTATCGCTCGAAACATTTACAAATTTAAAGTTACAGCGTAATGACGATCTTCGAAAAGCCAATCCAACCGCGAGCCTGACACAAAAGTACACCATTGCAGATGGGTCGCGTTTAGTCTCGGTTATGGGTAATCCCAACTTGGGTAACGTGGAAGTAATGATGATCGGTATTCGTTACAACAAGAAAGATGCGAATGTGCATGCTGCCAGATCGGTTGAAGTTTGGGTAAATGAACTCCAGTTAAACGATTTTGATGAAAGTGGAGGATGGGCTGCTACTGGCCGTTTAACGGCAAAGCTTGCCGATCTGGGATCAATCACGGTTGCTGGAATGGCGCGAACGGCAGGCTTTGGAAGTATTGACAAAAAAGTAAATGAGCGAGCGAAGGATGATTTGACTCAGGTGGACGTATCTGCAAACCTTGAGCTTGGAAAATTCTTTCCGGAGAAATCACAGGTTCGCATCCCGATGTATCTGGGATATTCGAAAAGTGTCAGCAATCCGAAGTACAACCCAACCGATCCGGATATAACCATGAAACAGGCGCTGGCACAAGCGAAAACCAAGGCCGAAAGAGACTCGATTAAAAATGTGGCGCAGGACGTGGTCATTCGAAAAAGCATCAACTTTACCAATGTGAAAGTTGACAAAATGAGTAAATCGGGGAAACCAAAATTGTGGGATCCAACAAACTTTTCGCTCACTTATTCTTATTCCGAAGTCTTTAAACGAAGTATAAATGTAGAGTCGAATGTCGATAAGATTTACCGCGGATTGTTCAGTTATAACTTCAATAACCGGCCGGAACCCATAGAGCCTTTCAAAAATTCGAAAGTCATAAAAGGTAAAGCGCTTAATCTTATTCGCGACTTTAATTTTTACCCGATGCCTTCTCAGATCTCTTTCAGAGTAGATCTTTACAGGCATTACAATGAAATTCAGACCCGAAACGTGTCGAATCCAAATATGATTATCCCGAGAACATACGATAAGGATTTTAAACTGAACAGGTATTTTGATCTTCGCTATAACCTGACCCGAACTCTGGATATCGATTTCTCGTCGCAAATGACATCTAAAATTGACGAACCTGAGGGAAGAATCAATCGAAACGACGATGATTATACCTGGAAGCGCGATTCAATACTTACCAATTTGCTTCGTCTAGGACGTCCAGTGCTGTATCATCACGTGATTAACGCCAATTACCAGGTGCCAATCAATAAATTACCACTGCTCGACTGGACGACGCTTTCGGCTCGTTATCAGGCCATGTACGACTGGGAAGCCGGTGCCATTACGAAAAGTTCAATTGTGTTAGGAAACACTATCGAAAACTCGCGCAACTCCCAGTTAAATGGTATGATGAATCTGGTGACCTTGTATAACAAAATCGGATTCTTGCGAGAAATTAATCAGAAATACGGTACCAGCTCCCGAATGCAGCGTATGGGGCAGAATAGGCAGATGCAGCAGGGCGGGCAGGGACGTCAGCAACAGCAACGTCCGGTGAGTCAACCACCTCAAAAGGAAAAGAAGCAACCAAAAATTAAAGAGGTAACTTATCAGGCCGAAAATGTAAGATTGAAAGCCAACACTCCCAAATCAATTTTCCACAAATTGAAAAGCGAAAAGGTTGAGGTTGTTGCTGTGGGGAAAGATGGTACACCGATTCCAGGGAAAGTTGATATTGTGAACGAGAACCGCGTGACATTCACTCCTGAAAAGAATGCTGCCGGGGTTAAATTTCTGGTGAAAGGGAAAGTTGAAATTAACCGCGATCTAGGCGAAAAGATTATACAATATACAGCTCGTGCGTTAATGGCCGTTCGAAATATTTCGATTACTTATTCAACTACCGATGGTTCAGTATTACCCGGATTTATGCCAAAACCACGGTTATTCGGGATTGGAAAATATACTCCGGATCAGGGAATGTTTAGTGATATAACCGAGCAGACAACAGCTCCGGGGTTGCCGTTCTTAATCGGTTGGCAGGACAAAAATTTTGCAGCAAAAGCTGCCGCCAAAGGATGGATTACACGCGATACGACGCTAAACTCGCCGTTTATAATGACGCATACTGAAACCTATAATTTTCGTGCAAATGTTGAGCCTTTCCCCGATTTAAGGATTGATCTTAATGCGGTTAGGACCTATTCTGAAAAAGCGAGCGAGTTCTACAATTATAATAGCACAACGAATGTTTTTGATGCGCAGAACAGATCGGTAAAGGGTAATTTCACCATGTCGATCAACACAATGAAAACAGCGTTCAGTAAAATGGGTAACAAAGAAAATACGCCCGCATCAAAAGCATTCCAGAATTTGAAAGACTACAGGCATGTTATTGCATTAAGGCTTGCAGCCCGACGTGTTGTTAACGCTGCTGAAGGATATTACCCCAATGCTCAAAATCCGGATACTAAATTCCCGTTTGGCTATGGACCAACTTCTTCGGAGGTTTTAATTCCGGCATTTATTGCTGCATATACAGGTCAGTCTGCCGAAAAAGTTTCGCTCGATCCGTTCCCAACACTGAAATATTTGAGGCCGAACTGGCGAATTACCTATGAAGGAATTGTTTCTCAATCACCATGGCTTCGCAAATATTTTAAAACGTTGAGCTTTAATCATGCGTACCGTTCGAGTTATAACGTCGGCTCGTTTACATCGAATCTTGACTACAATACAAACTTATACGCCGACGGGTTTAGTTATGCCCGCAATGAACTGGGCGATTTTATACCGAAAAACGACATTAGTTCTGTAAGTATTTCGGAACAGTTCAGTCCGTTAATTGGGCTGGATATGACATGGATCAACGATTTTGAAACCAGAGTTGAAATGAAAACGACCCGGAATCTGGCGTTGAGTTTTGCCAATAGTCAGCTGACCGAGATTTTGAGTAACGAGATGACGTTTGGAATAGGGTATCGTTTTACGAAAATGGATTTGATTCTGAAAACGAAGAAGTCGCAGAAAGCCTATTCGAACGATCTGAACGTCAGGGCGGATTTATCGTTCCGGAAAAATAAAACAATACTTCGGAAAGTAGTAGAAGGAGATGAGCAGCTTACTGCCGGACAAGGCGCAGTTACTTTGAAAACCAGCGCGGATTACCGCTTAAGCGATCGTTTCCAGCTCAGGCTATTCTACGATAAAGTGCTGAATACTCCTTATGTTGGTTCGTATGTTACATCTACAACTAACTTTGGAGTAAGCTTCAGATTTACTTTGGCTCAATAGTTTACGTTCTTTCAGGTGACTCCAGAAAGGCAATCAAAGCAGAAATTTTGAAATTTTTTCTTGTTGACCCTTGTTATTTTGACATTAATTTCATTTTTTTGCTAACAGAAATTTTAAACGATGACTAAAAATTTAAATACAGTATGGCACCTGTGGTGGGGTCTTCTTGGTAAATCGAGGAGTTAAAAGCCATATTTGTATTTTTTAAGATACTGGCCTGCTCCTCAAAAG
>DAOPZV010000278.1:0-3453 GCA_035353575.1 Prolixibacteraceae bacterium
TTGATGAGGGTTTGTTGTACCGCAATAAACTGTTGGATTCGTAAGGTTTGAAATGGTCAAAGTCACTGTTTCTCCTGGTAGCCATCCGCCTCCTGTTATGCCCACGGTTTCACCTGGAGCATAGTCGAGATCGGCCTGGTCGAGAATAACTGTTTGCGCCCTTCCATTCACACTCACCGCCATGAGCAGTAAAAAGAGAATGGGGAGCAAAAGCACGTTTGTAATTCGAAGTAAACGATTTTTCATACTCGGTGTTTTTAAGATTTATAGTAATTTGTTTTTGTTATTGATTGTACAGTCTTTTCCTATAAAAGTCAGGATTTGGAAAAGGATTTGAAGGAATTTTCTTGCCGGAAACTTCAGGAAAACAGGCCTCGCAGAAGTCCACAAGGCTATTTTTTTTATTCTTGGTTCTTTTCATAGTAGCGTTTATTGTAAGACCTTTATTTATATTATTTTGGGTCTCTAATTCAGATCGCTTTATTCTTACGAATAGATAGATTGTTTATATTCTATCCGCCGTTCGCAATTAAATTTATGAACAACGAAAAGAATAATTGATATTAAAAATGGGCGAGGGCTAACCGAATTAGCAAATAGGGCATTTGATTGATCAAAATGATTGAATTGATGTACGAAATACAAAAAGAAAATTAATGAACAATAAAATGGAGCTAGTTGTTTTTTTGATAGAAAACACACAAGGTTGAGATTGAAAGGACGGAGGGATTGCCATATAATTGGCCTGTTAGTTCTCTGTGTCTTCGAGATTGGTTTTACCGGCAACCCGATTGCGATAATTCCGTGGCGACATGCCTATCTTTTTCTGAAAGTCTTTTGAAAAATAGTATGGATCAGTGTAGCCCATCGCGAACGATATCTCCTTGATCTTCATTTTGCTGAAATCGAGGTATTCGCAGGCTTTGCTGATCTTCAGGTGCGAGAAGTAACTGAGTGGACTGTACCCGGTTTTCCGGCGAAAAAGCGTGGTGAGGTATGAAGGCGAATAGCCAGCTTCATCGGCAATCTCGTCAAGTGTAAGTTTTTTGTTCATGTTTTGCTCCATGTACTGAATGGAACGTGCGATTCCTGGGTTCTGTTCTTCCAAAATGTCGTCGCTTGTTCGGCTTGCATAAATAAAGGTGGCCAGCAAATGACCAAAGCAAAAATTTATATATTGGTAATTGGCGTTGTAAAAGCCTTTGGTCAGATTATTAAAAAGCTCGTCGAAAAGCATGATGCGGTTGGCTACCAGGTTGTTGGTTGACGGAATCAGGTCTCGGACCACTGTAAAATCCGCCTCCATTATTTTGGTCTTTTCGCCATTGAATTTGCAGGTAAAGAAAACTGAAGGATCACTTTCTCCACTTTGCAGTTTGAATAAAAATCCGGATGGAATAATGCAGTATTGGTTTTGCCTGAAAGGAACCAGGTCGCTGGCTATCTGAATAATACCTTCACCTTTGGTACAAAAAATCAGGAGATGATCTTCCTGTTTTACCTGGTCGGACCACAAGGTGTCGCGCTTAACTAAAACTTCGGCCAATTCAGTTAAATATAAATCTTTGGTGAGTGGATTGGTTTGTTGCTCAACGATCAAATACGGCGGAAGTTTGAAAAAGCGCTTCTTTAAAATCATCTCTGCTAAATTTAAGTTTGTCAGAGCTAGTTGGATTCTTCACTTCGTTACGCTCAGAATAACAAAATGGTTGAAACTGTTATTCAGAGCGAAGCGACGAATCTTCAGGCTTTAACTGGTCATTAATGTTTTTCTCTTTCAAAAAAAGTTATATTTTCCATCTTTATCAAAGAAAATACTATTTTTTTGAAATCTTCTGTCGCATACTTTTGAAAAACTAAAAATCAATAAACCTGAAGTTATGGAAGAATTGTTGTCGAAATTGGCTGAATGCGTTGAGTTTGGCAAAATAAATGTGGCATCGCCTTATCCTCCACAGATGAAAGGGCAGGAAGGTGCCGATGAAATTACAAGAAAAGCGTTGGAACAAGGTGTCCATCCACAGGATATTCTGATGAAAGGACTGATGCCCGGAATGGAACGCATTGGTGTTAAATTCCGCGAGAATAAGGTTTTTGTTCCGCAGGTATTGATGTCGGCCAAGGCGATGAGTACTGCAATGATTCACCTGAAGCCCCATTTCCTTTCAGGAGCAGCTAAACAAAAGGGTACGTTTATTATCGGAACAGTATTGGGCGATTTGCACGACATCGGCAAAAATCTGGTGAGCATGATGGTTGAAGGCAATGGCTACAAGGTGATCGATCTTGGAACCGACGTCGGTTCTGATAAGTTTATCGCTGCTGTCGAAGAAAATCCCGGCGCTGTGGTTGGCCTGTCGGCTCTTTTAACCACTACGATGGCAAGCATGGAAAAGATAACCAAAGAAATAAAAGCTGCATTGCCCGATACTTTAGTAACTATTGGAGGCGCCCCTGTTAATAATGAATTCTGTCAGAAAATAGGTGCCGATTGCTACTCAGCCGATCCGCAAGGTGTTGTCGAATTTCTTAATTCCAAAATTGCTTAAAAAGCGCTATGCACGGTCTTTCTCTAATTAAAAAGGCGTTTGCTCTTGAACCTGTGGAGCGTACGCCCTGGGTCCCATTTGTTGGTGTTCATGGCGGCCAGTTGATTGGTCTGGCAGCCGACGAATATTTGAAATCGTCGGATAACATGATTGCGGGTTTAACTAAAGCCATTGAATTGTATAAACCTGACGGAATTCCGGTGAGTTTCGATTTGCAGTTGGAAGCCGAAATTTTGGGCTGCCGGCTAAACTGGGCGAAAGAAAATCCACCTGCCGTTGTGTCTCATCCGTTGTCTGAAGGCGTTGCTTTGGCCAATTTAAAAGTGCCTGAGGCTCATCAGGGACGGATTCCGCTGGTGCTGGAAACAACCCGTACATTAAGTGCCAGCTATCCTGAAATTGCCTTGTATGGCCTAATTACCGGGCCTTTCACGCTGGCGTTGCATTTGCTTGGGACTGACATCTTTATGAAGATGTTTGAAGATCCAGACCAAGTGATGCAAATCATGGAATTCTGCACCAATGTTGCAGTGAAATACTCCGGAATGCTAATTGATGCGGGCTGCGATGTGATTGCCGTTGTTGATCCTATGACCAGTCAGATTGATCCCTTGTCGTTTGAAACATTCGTAACTCCCTATGTTAGCCGAATATTTGAATACATCAGGAACAGGCAAAAGTTGAGTTCGTTCTTTGTTTGCGGTCATGCGCAGCAAAACATCGAAGCCATGTGCGATTGTCGTCCGGATAATATTTCAATCGACGAAAATATCCCACTCGACTATGTGAAAGAAATCGCCTTGTCAAAGAAAATCAGTTTTGGCGGCAACCTGAAGCTTACTGTAGTATTGCTGATGGGCGATACCGAAGATGCCAAACAAGATGCCCTTTCGTGTCTCGATTT
>DAOPZV010000279.1:0-3447 GCA_035353575.1 Prolixibacteraceae bacterium
AAGACGTTATTGAGTTTCACCAGAAATTTGAGCTTATTCACCCTTTTCAGGATGGGAATGGGCGGGTTGGCCGATTGATCATGTTCAAAGAGTGCCTGGCAAACAATATCGTTCCGTTTATTATAACCGATGACCTGAAATTGTTTTACTATCGCGGGCTTCAGGAATGGGACAAAATACGGGGTTATTTAATGGATACTTGCCTGACGGCCCAAGATAACTATAAAGCCGTACTCAACTATTTCGAAATACCAATTGAATAGTTACTTTCCTTTCGATTCAAAACTCCGTGGAATGGGCAGGCTAAATTTCATCAACTGTTTGGTTACCGGATGCTCAAATTCCAGTTTGTACGAAAGTAGTTTGATGGCTTTCACGGTGCGGTCGTCGTCGTTGTAGCGGCGATCGCCCACGATGGGGCAGCCGATTGACGAAAGGTGGATGCGGATTTGGTTTTTTCGGCCCGTTTCGAGCTTAATTTCAATCAGGGCAAAATCGCCCATGGTTTTGAGTACGCGGTAGTGTGTAATAGCTTCTTTCGAGTCAGGAACTTCCTGTTCGTACGATACCATCTTCATGTGTTCTTCTTCGCGTAGCCAAGTGTGAATGGTGCCGCTTTTTTCGGCCGGGATGGCGGTTGTTTGTGCCACGTAATATTTGTTAACCTGCTTCCAGTTTTCCTGAAGTTTTTCCTTAACGGCTTCCGATCTGGCAAACATGATCAGCCCTTCCACGGCCTTGTCGAGCCGGTGAACCACAAAAAGCTGTTCGCGCATGCCGTATTTGCTGCGCAGGTAGCTGCGGATTTGGGTAAATAGCGTTTGTCCTTCTTTCAGCGTGTCGCCGCT
The DNA here is from genome assembly GCA_035353575.1 of Prolixibacteraceae bacterium. GTDB lineage: Bacteria > Bacteroidota > Bacteroidia > Bacteroidales > Prolixibacteraceae > Aquipluma. Next base: position 849 of record DAOPZV010000279.1, read on the forward strand.
CGAAACAATGCCAAATGGTTTGTGCGCTAGGATCAGCCATTTGTCTTCGTAAACAATCCGCAGCCTGAAATCGTCAACCTTCACGGTTTTGATTGCTTCACGCTGCAAAAATTCTACAATCTGACCTTTCAACACCGCATCACCCGGCCGTTTCAGGATCGACTCGCCACATTTTACTTTGTAGTTTTCGATCATCTTTTTGGCCTTCGAATTCGACATTCCGGGGTGATGTGCCAGGATGAGTTCGAGGAGCGTGCAGTCGGTTTTCGCGGTAAACTTCATATTTATTGTGTGGCGGTGAAGCGGTGTTACAGTTGTAATGGTTGTCGTTGTTGTAATTGTTAAAGAGTCAGGCGCAAAAAGGTTCCAAGTGGTAATTGGATGCCGGTTTGCGAGAGCAGGAAAAATTCGCCAAACTCTTTTTCGGTTGGTTTCAGGTAATCAGCCACCACGTTGTTGCCAATGAGCGACGAAAATCCTAGCGAATACAGGTTCAGTACCAGGAAGCTGCCTTTGCCCTCGAGCAGTTTGGCGCAGAGGCTTATCAACTCGTTGAAGTTTTCCTCCAAAACCCACTTTTCTCCGGTTGGACCACGCCCGTAAGCAGGTGGATCGAGAATGATTCCATGGTATTTTTTGCCGCGGGTCACCTCGCGTTTCACGAATTTGAGGGCATCTTCCACCAGCCAGCGAATGTCGCGCAAACCGGTCAATTCCATGTTTTCGCGCGCCCAGGTGATCACGTTTTTCACCGCGTCAACGTGGGTGATGTCGGCTCCGGCAGCTTTTGCAGCCAGCGATGCGCCGCCTGTGTAAGCAAAGAGGTTGAGCACCTTGCAGCTGTTTCCGGCTTTTTTCACTTTCTGACTGATGTATTTCCAATTTTCGGCCTGCTCCGGAAAAACGCCGATGTGGCCAAAGGTGGTCAGGCTGAGCTTAAACTGAAGTTTGGTTTGATCCAGATCGTAGCCGATGGTCCAGCTTTCGGGCATTTTTTTGAAGAAAGTCCAGCCTCCGTTTTCCTCGGTGGCAAAGCGGTAGGCTTTTTTCTGCTTGTCGCGGTTGTAGCGGGCGTGTGCGATTTTCTCCCATTCGCTTTCGGGCATCCGTTTGTTCCAGATGGCCTGCGGTTCGGGACGAATCAGCGTATATTTTCCGAAACGCTCCAGCTTTTCAAAGCCTCCGCAATCAATCAGTTCGTAGTCTTTCCACCCTTTTGCCTGAAGTAAATTCATGTTTTTGCCTGAAAAATGTTGCTGCAAAGTTAGTTGAAAAATCGGAAGAGTTGGAATTGTTGGGGGTTGCGAGTTTCGGGTTTTAGTCAGGGTTTCACTCCAAGTGAAGCCCTGACTGGCATGACTGGCAGCCAAACTGAACAAAAAACTGCAAACTGTGACTGATCCCCGCGACTTTTTCTGTGACTTTTCCAAATAAGCTTCTAATTTTGAGGCTGATTAAAACGAACACCGATATGTTTTTCCGCGATCCGATTACCAGTGCTCAGAATAAGCGAATCAAGAACTTTGCGCACCTGCAAAAGGCGCGGGAGCGCAAGGTTCAGAATGTGTTTATCGTGGAAGGCGACAAGGAATACAACCGGGCAATTGAATTCGGGTACGAATTTGCTTCCGTTTTCGTTTGTTTCGACCTGATTTCGGAAGCTTATTTCGAAGCCCTTTCTTCGGGAGTGAATGCCAATGCCGAGGTTTTTCCGGTGTCGAAGGAAGTATTCGAGAAAATTGCTTACCGCGAAGGAAGTGGCGGAATTATTGCCCTTGCGCGGCCCAAAAATCATTCGCTGAGCGACCTGGAATTGCCCGAAAAGCCGCTGTTGCTGGTACTCGAAGCTGTTGAAAAACCCGGAAACCTGGGCGCTTTATTGCGCACCGCCGATGCTGCGGGAATCGATGCCGTGGTAGTTTGTGATCCGCAGACCGATATTTACAACCCAAATGTGGTGCGGTCGAGCATAGGTTGTTTATTTAGTGTTCCGCTGGCGGTTTGCAACTCTCAGGAAGCTATTTCGTGGATGAAGAAAAAGGGAATCAGCATTTACTGCACCTATCTGAAAGCAGCAGTTCCTTATACTGAGGTTGATTTTACGCACGCTTCGGCCATTGTGATGGGCACCGAAGCCGACGGAATCACCGATTTATGGGTCGATTCGGCTGATCAGAATATCATTATCCCGATGCAGGGAAGCGCCGACTCGATGAACGTTTCGACAGCCGCGGCGGTGGTGGTTTTCGAGGCTTGCAGGCAAAGGGGATTTCAGTAAAAATACAAGTCATTGATTATCATTCGCTTCGCGTCATTTATTGAAAACAATAAATGACTAAAAATGACCACTTAATGACTAGTTTTTAAGAGTTTCAGGAGAAATGGAAGAACCAGTTTTAAACGATCATAACAAGCAGGAATATCCGCCGATGCACACGGCTGAGCATATTCTGAACCAAACGATGGTGCGCATGTTTGGCTGTCCGCGCTCGAAATCGAGCCACATTGAGCGGAAAAAGAGCAAGTGCGACTATTTGCTTACCGAAGCGCCAACGGCCGAAAAAATTCAGGAAATTGAGGCGAAAGTGAACGAAGTGAT
>DAOPZV010000280.1:0-3433 GCA_035353575.1 Prolixibacteraceae bacterium
ATTTTAACGCAGGACAATGTGATTCACAGTTACAATCTTCCTCCATCGCTGCAAACAGCTGACTCAACCAATACCAAAGCTTCAGGTGGATTAACTTTTACGGTGGAGCAGGTTGAAAAACAGTTGATTCGCGAAGCGCTGGTCAGCTCGAAAGGCAACATTGCTAAGGCTGCTGACGAGCTGAAAGTGACCGAGCGCATGCTCGGAATCCGCCTGAAAAAGTACAACATCGATGCCTGGAGGTTCAAAGTATAAGGACAGAGGGATTGAATTACTTAAGGACTGAATTTATCCCGAAGGGATATAATATTAATCATCGGCGGTGAAACCGTCGGATTAAGAAAAGGCATTATTGAACTCCGTCGGGGTTCAACTAAATCGATGTTTCTATACAACGGGTTTTACCCGTCGTGACTAACATTTAGCCCCTTTCGGGCTTTCGAAAATAAAAAAAACTAATCTCATGGAACTATCTATCCTGAAAGTTGATCTTCAAAACCCGGAACATTGCCTCAAGGTAATAAAATTGCTGAACGATTACATGAACGACCCAATGGGAAACAACCGACCTATGCCAGCCGGATTGGGGCCACAGATTGTTGCCGGATTGAAACAGCACAGCGGGTTCCTGGGTTTTTTCGTGATGGCTGGTGATCAGTATGCCGGGTTGGCCAATTGCAACATCAATTTCTCCACCTTCCAGGCCAAGCCACTCATCAATATTCACGATTTTGTTATTGCGCCCGAATGCCGGAATATTGGCGCCGGTAGCTTTTTGCTTCGGGCGGTAATTAATTATGCAACTCAAAATGGCTTTTGCCGCGTTAATCTTGAAGTGCGCGAAGACAATGCCAACGCCAAATCGCTCTACCGCAAAATGGGCTTCAACGATTGCGTTCCGCGCATGATGTTTTGGGAGAAGAAGTTGTGAAGAATAAACATTTGTTATCCGATAAATCCAGTCCACAAAATGCTCCGAGCCTACAGCTCTCTTGGTCCAAACCACGGGCTACAACAACGGATTGAAATCTGTTGCTACAATATTAGCTGAGACTACGTCTCTTCCTTTTCAAATACAGAAGTGGAAGTGGATCAATCCCATAGGGATGATCAAATTCTGTAGCCCCGGGTTTTAATCCGGGGAGAAATTATGTCCGGCCTTCGATAAACTCCGGCCTCTGTTCTGTGTGGAGGTTATCTTTTATTTGGAAATTTGCATTTTGAGTTTTTCACGGAGATATAATGATAGCTGTTGCTCCGCTCCCTGAGCAGCGTGTTTCCTGAGTCGCGAAGCGTATCGAAGGAAAGCGTGTCGAAGGGAGCATCCTCTTCCAACCTCCTCTTGTTCAAATCTTTTATTCTTTCCTGATAGAAGTAAACATAGAATTTGGGTATATTTGGGAGTGACTAGTATAACAAGTTTTGTACAGGTTCGTCTAAAACTCAAAAAGGTATAAATGTCAATAATTCTAGAGTATTTGCACAAGATCTTTAACAACAGAGAGATTGCTTTGATTTCTTATCTATTTATTTTTATTCTATGGACTTTGACTCAGAAAAAGATAATGAAATCAATTTTTGGAGTAATAAAAGCCTTATTTGCAAAACAAATTTTCGTCTCAATTCTTTGCCTTTTGCTTTATGTTATAATCATTGTTTATGGATTATGGTATATAGATCTCTGGAATTCTAGCTTAATTAAAGATACTATTTATTGGACATTTGGCGTCGGATTCATTTTAATGATGAATTCAAACAAGGCTTTACAAGAAAAGAATTATTTTAAAAAATTTATACAGGAAAATATTAAGCTGTTTGTGATTCTTGAATTTATATTAGGACTATATGTTTTTGGAATTGTAGCCGAGTTTATCTTAATGCCAATTGTGATTCTTCTATCAGTCTTATTGGGATTTACCGAAACCAGTGAAGAACATAAACCAGTGAAGAACTTTATACAGAATATATTTGGTTTAATTGGAGTTTTTTATTTGGCAATTGTAAAACAAAAGAAGACATTAAACATGAAATAATTATAAGACTAAAAGGGAAATACTCTGCTACCGATTTTTTCACACTCTAAAACTTTTCTTTCTTCCCCCCTTTCCTACCAAAACGTAGGTTAAGCCAATCTTAACACCCCTCAAACCCTTGTATTAGTTGAATTTGTGCCGTGCAACACGTTTTGTACGCCCGTTTCGTCATTCCTACCAAAACGTAGGACTTTCCGCTGTGCCAAAATCCTTTCAAAATTTTTTGTTTGCCGATAAGTTGCAGATTTTCAAAGTTTAGTGTTCGGCTTTGGTCTTCAGTCTTCGGTCTTCCAGCTCCCTTTGGCATCATTGTCGTAATGCTTCGGCCAAACGAAAGAAGTTAAACCCGTAAAAAATACGAAAATGAGAAAGATTGCAATTTATGGTAAAGGTGGAATCGGAAAATCCACTACCACACAAAACACAGTGGCCGGATTGGTCGAAGCAGGATTCAATGTAAAAGTAGTGGGTTGCGACCCTAAAGCCGATTCAACCCGCTTGTTGCTTGGCGGTTTGGCCCAGAAAACCGTTTTGGACACTCTGCGTGAAGAAGGCGAAGATATCGACATCGATGATATCGTGAAAGTTGGATACGGCGGCGTTCGCTGCGTAGAGTCGGGCGGTCCTGAGCCCGGAGTTGGATGCGCCGGTCGTGGTATCATCACTTCCATCAACCTGTTGGAGCAGTTGGGCGCCTGGGACGAAAAATACAAAATCGACTACACCTTCTATGATGTGCTTGGCGACGTGGTTTGCGGCGGTTTCGCCATGCCAATCCGCGAAGGTAAAGCAGAAGAAATCTACATCGTGGTATCCGGAGAAATGATGGCGATGTATGCTGCCAACAACATTTGTAAAGGTATCAGCAAATACGCACAGGCCGGAACTGTTCGCCTCGGAGGTTTGATTTGTAACTCACGGAAGGTGGATAACGAACGCGAAATGATTGAAGAATTGGCCCGCCAGTTGGGAACCAAAATGATCCACTTCGTACCGCGCGACAACATGGTTCAACGTGCCGAAATCAACCGCAAAACGGTGATTGACTACGATCCAAAGCACAGCCAGGCAGACGAATACCGCGCTTTGGCCAAAGCCATCAACGAAAATACCCAGTTTGTGATTCCCAAACCGCTGGCTATGGAAGAACTGGAAACCCTGCTGATCGATTTCGGAATTGTGAACTAATGACAGGCAGAAGGATATCAGGCAGAAGGAAAAAAGTCGCAGTGTTTAGTAGTGGCTTTTTAAATCATCAGTCCTTCAGTCCATCAATCCTTCAGTATTTCAGAATGAATAAAAAACCAAAAAAGATAGGAGAACCAAAAAATGTTAATGATAAGAGCAATTGTACGTCCTGAAAAATCGAGTAAAGTATTGAAGGCCTTGTTTGAAGCCGG
>DAOPZV010000281.1:0-1416 GCA_035353575.1 Prolixibacteraceae bacterium
TTTTTCAAAATCCCGACGAAACCCGGTCAAAAATCAGGCGTTGTGCAACGGCTACGGTTGTTAGCAGGTTGTTTTTCGATACAATGGGTTTGTCGCCAATATTCATCACCATAAAACAGCCTGTTCCGTATGTGTTCTTTACCATTCCGGGGTCGATGCACATTTGCCCGAACAAGGCCGCCTGCTGATCGCCTGCAATGCCCGAAATGGGTATTCCGGCACCAAGCAGTCCGGCTGTATAACCGTAAATTTCGCTTGATGTTTTAACTTCAGGAAGAATGGATGCAGGAATGTCGAAAATCCGAAGCAGTTCTTCGTCCCAGCTCAGCGTGTGAATATTGAAAAGCATGGTACGCGAAGCGTTTGATACATCAGTGATGTGCAATTTGCCGTGTGTTAAATTCCAGACAAGCCAGGTGTCAATGGTTCCAAAGGCCAGCTTCCCTTCGTTGGCCAGCTGCTGCGCGCCTTTTACATTATCCAGAATCCATCTGATTTTTGTGGCCGAGAAATAGGCGTCGATCACCAGCCCGGTTTTATCCATAATCAGCTCACTTAGCCCTTCTTCTTTCAGTACATCGCAATAATCGGCAGTCCGGCGATCCTGCCAAACAATGGCATTGTAGAGTGGTTTACCGGTTTTGCGGTTCCAAACCACGGTAGTTTCGCGCTGATTGGTAATGCCAATGGCTGCAATGTTGGTACTTTCTATCCCGATTTTACTTAAAGCTTCCACGGCAACTCCGGCCTGCGTCCACCAGATTTCCTCGGGGTTGTGTTCAACCCATCCGGCGTGAGGATAATGTTGTGTAAATTCTTTTTGTGCTGTTGCCAAAGCTTTCCCGTTTCGGTCGAAAATAATGGCGCGGGAACTGGTTGTTCCCTGATCGAGTGATAAGATGTAGTTTTTCATGTTTATTGAACGCCTTTAACGTTCATCTTCAGCGTATAAATTGAAGTGCGTGCCGTTATGAAAAGAATGTCGCGATTTTTCCCTCCGAAACAAAGGTTGGATGGTTGTTCGGGAACTTCGATGCGTGCAACCGATTTTCCTGTTTTGTCGAAAACTGACACCACTTTGTTGGTTAGGTAAACATTTCCCTGATTGTCGATGGTCATGCCGTCGGAGCCTTCAGGAGCGAAGAAGGTTTTGTTGGCCAGTGTTCCGTCGGGCTGAATATCGTATTTCCAGATTTTGCCATCATTGATGTCGCTCACGTACAGAATTTTACCGTCGGGCGTTCCAATCAGGCCGTTGGGTTGTTTGTAGTCGTCGATTACACGTGTCACTTTTCCTTCCGGATTCAGATAATAAACTCCCCGTTTATCCTGAAGTTCTTTCCGCCCTGGCTCCCAATATTCGCGGTGATAATAGGGATCAGAAAAATAAATTCCGCCATTTGGGCCAATCCACAA
>DAOPZV010000281.1:1516-3419 GCA_035353575.1 Prolixibacteraceae bacterium
GCTACCGAAGGACCTTCTGTAAATTTATAGCCACCGCCAACTTTGGTTACCGCTGAATTTTTGTCGAATAAGGAATAATCCTGGGCAAGAACTTCGAGAACCATCAGGAAAAAAGTTCCCAGCAGTAAAAGTTTGGTCATCGTAGGGTTTTTTAGTCTGTTTTTTTCGAGTTCACACGGGAGGAAACCAAGTAAAATGTACTTTTATGCCTTTCGCGACGCTAAGATAGAATTCCGATTTAAAAAAAGATTTGTAAATGATGGCAAAAATTAATGGCCTGTTTCTTTTTCTGCTTGCTTTTAGTTTTTCGAAGAGTTTTGCCCAGTTGGCGAACGATGGATCGTACTTTTGGAACACGACTTCAGTAACCTACCAGCCCGACGAAAAAACAGAATTTACGTTGGGAAACAAAGATCAATACAGCAATCAAATCAATCATCTGGAATATTATTATTTCGATTTCACCGGTTATCGCAAGGTATTAACCTATCTTCAGTTGGGCGGCGGATATCGTTTTAGTTCAACCTTTAAATCAAATACCTGGAATCCATCGAATAACTACTTGCTATATATTGTTTATCTGGCCCAGCCCGGCAACATGAAAATACGATGTGCAACTCGGTTGGCTTACAAAACTTTTAGAACCGGAAATGACCAATACACGATTGATAATATTTCGAACATCGATTTTTTTGTAAAGTCGAAATGCCGTTTCCCCAAACCTTACCTGATGGACGAGGTTTTTACCGAGATTAAAACTAAGCGATTCCAGAATGTTCGCATTTATGGCGGATTTCATTTACTAAAAATGAAATACTTTGGCCTCGATCTTTATTATTGTTACTGGCGGTCGCATTCGGGCGATAACTGGCTGATATATAATGTAATGGGCATAAATACCAAATTCAGGATATAAATTCACTTGCCGGTTTAATATCATTTGGTAATTCCACTTTTCCCCATCCACTCGAACAACGGCTGCATCCACTGGTCGCAAGGCAGTTTTAATACAAAACCGTGATTGCCTGCCGGATACAAGTGCATTTCGGCGGGAACTTTATTTTTGATTAGTTGCTGGTAAAAGCGAATGCTGTTTTCAACCGGAACGGCAGTGTCGTCGCCGGTGTGAGTAATCCAGGTTGGCGGCGTGTTTGAATTTACCTGCAAATCGTTTGAAAAGAGATTGACTTGTTCTTCGGAAGGCGATTTCCCCAGTAAATTGGTTTTCGAACCGCCGTGCGTCAAACCTTCCTGCATGCTGATTACCGGGTAAACCAGAACCAGGAAATCGGGGCGCAAACTTGTATTTTCAGGGTTAGGAATGTAGGCTTTATCAAAATGTGTTCCGGCCGTCGAAGCCAAATGTCCTCCGGCAGAAAAGCCCATGATCCCGATTTTGGCAGGATTGATTTTCCATTCAGCAGCCCGCTCACGAACCGTTTTAATTGCTTGTTGAGCGTCCTGCAAGGGGCCAACTGATTTGTCGGGCATAATGGAATCGCTTGGTAACCGGTATTTCAGGATAAAAGCAGCAACGCCGTTTTTCTGAAAAGTTTCGGCAATGTTGGTGCCCTCCATCCGGTAGCTTTCCATACCGTAACCGCCTCCTGGACAAATAACTACCGCTGCTCCGGTTGCAATTTTCTCGTCGGGCAAATAAACGTTCAAAGTCGGTTCCGAAATGCTTCGGTAACCAATGAACAGGCCTTTATTTTCCATCCTGACTTCTTTCATTTTATAGCCGGTACTGTTTGGAATGGCTCCTGAATAAAGCGGAATGATCTGCTGGGCAGAAAGGTTCAGCGCCAGAATGGCAAAAACGAGCAGTAATAAGTTTTTCATTCGTATAAATTTTTTGTTTTTTAATCGTGTTTTGGCACGTACTCATGGAATAGCCATTTAT
>DAOPZV010000282.1:0-3414 GCA_035353575.1 Prolixibacteraceae bacterium
GGAATGCCATATTTCATCCAAAGCGGCATGGGTGCGTCTTTCAGGTAATGGTCGAAAAATTGTTTCATTCGGATGGTCAGATCCATCCGGTTGGCCCAGCTTTCGGCTTTCAGGTTATGCTCTTCGTTATTGTATGTTAGCATCCAAACCGGTTTGTTTAGTCGGCGCATCGCTGTAAACAACTCAATTCCCTGGTACCAGGGCACAGCTCCGTCGTTGTCGTTGTGCGTAATTAACAGGGGCGTTGTTATTTGCGGTACATAAAAAAGCGGCGAATTTTCGATGTAGTTCAGTGGTTTTTCCCAAAGTGTACCTCCAATGCGGCTTTGCGATACTTCGTACTGAAACTCGCGCGAGACGCCCGATTCCCAGCGAATTCCACCATAAGCGCTGGTCATGTTGCTAACAGGCGCGCCAGCTCCGGCAGCGGCAAACATGTTGGTTTGCGTTATAAGGTAAGCCGTTTGGTAGCCGCCCCAGCTTTGGCCCTGGACACCAATTTTTTTGCGGTCGATAAACGGAAACATGCTGCTCACAAACTGTGTTCCGCTAATAATAGCGTCGAAGGCAGAGCGACCAGGGAACCCATCTTCGTAAGTAATATCAGGAATAAAAACAATGTACCCATTGCTGGTGTAAAATGTCCGGTTGACAGTAGAACGGGTAGGAGATGGCTGTGTGTACGCATTCAGATAATCAGCATTTCGCTCATAGAAATACACGATCATCGGGTACTTCTTCTCAGGATCGATATTGTCCGGATAATAAAGTAATCCTTCCAATGGCTTTCCTGAAAACGAATTCCAGTGAACCAGTCGAACTCCAGGCCAAACGAACTGGTTTTGTTGTGGATTTGCATCTGATAATTTATGCTTGTGGTCAAAATTTAATGAACTGACCCAAACATTCGGTGATTCGCTTACATCTTCCCGCGTCCAGATTAAAACGTCGGCATTCTTTGCTTTCGCCAGTCCGGAGAAGGTTTCGTCTTCCATCAAAAGCAATTTGGGCTCAGCAAAATTCTTTAAATCGGCCTGAAAATATCCGGCAGACTTGTTTCTTTCGTCGAAAGCGCTCACGATAGCTGGTTTGTTTGTGTCGATGGTTTCTTCGTCCGGATCGAGTTTCTGGTAGCGGAAACGCAGCGAGTTTTTGCGACCATATCCACGGGTTGCGCTAACCGGTACTTTATTTCCTTCCAGATCGAACCGCCAGATGTCATACCGGTCGTATATGAAAATATATTTGTCGTTTTCCGACCAGCCTGCAATTCCGTAAAGAGCTGGTTCGCCCGGCATATCCCAACGCTCGTCGGTGAACGAAACATTCAGTTGTTTGGTTAGTTTTACAGGTTCAGGCTTGTCGGCATTGGTCGGGCAGGAATAATATGCCGAGTCAGCCTGATTGTACCAAACTAAAAAACTCCCGGCGGGAGAGAGCCATACTGAACTTTTGTTCTTAATGACTGATCGTTTGACGCCTGTTTCAAGGTCGATGAGATAATAATCGGCATTGGATTTACCGGTCCATGAAGATGCCAGCTTGTATGGCGTTTGATCAATACCCAGAGCAAAATGCCCGTTTCCTTTCTGAATGGTGCGGATATCTTTTACCTCGGGATCGGCCAATTGACTGAATTTTTCTTTGTCAACCACGAAAACGGCTTTATAGCTGCGTTTTTTCTCTTTGTCGAGGTTCACTTTCTGCTCTGGCTGCAACTCCCGGTCTTTGTATGTCCACACATCCAGCACCGGTTTCTCGTCGTCAAGAAGCGTGTCTTTAGGCTCAACTTGAGGTATTTTATTTGTTCCGAAGAAAAGGTGCATTCCGTTGTCGGAGAAGGAAATATCTCCAAATTCGCTCACTGCCCAGCCTACCGGAAGTCCCTGCATGGCCGGTAAAACAACCGCATGTGGTTCGGTTGCCGAGGTAGAGCCATAATACAAACTGTAGGTTTTCACTTTTGCCGTGTCGTTCGAGAAAACAAAACCCAGTCGGCTTCCCTGTGGATCAGTAGTGATCTTTTTAGCGGTTCCCTGCCGGTCAAAAATAACTCTGGATTGGAATGTTTTCGTATCAAAAACCAGCACTTCAGACCTGTCGAGCGAATCTTTTGTTTGCCTTATAAATGCGATATTCTGACCTTTTTGCGAGTAGAAAAATTCGGATATATTCTGAAAGCAAAGTGTATCTCCGGTTGCTGAATTAAAAAGAACCAGCTGACTCTTCTCATCTTGATTTTCCGTTTTTTTTGTTTTTGATGCACTTTTTTTCCCGGAATCTCCTTCTTTATCCGTTTTCTTTTTATCCTTTTTCATATCCGTTAAAAAGGCCACCCATGTTGCATTTTCTTTCGGAAGCGAGTACTGTTTCAGATTTGGATATTTATAGATTTTGTGTTGCCTGAAGACAAAAATCCCGATACTGTCTTTGGGCATCTGTTCTTTTTTTAGCTTTTTCTTTTTTGCAGCTCGAATAGAATCTACAGGCTGCTTTATTTTATACACGATAAAGTCTGATTCTGAAGAAAAACTGGCACCATATCCACGGGGAAGAACATCCTCTTTTTTCCCTTCGGCTAGCTTTACAATCAACACGCCATTGCCTTTCTGTGGGTTTACTTCGTATGAAACATACCTTCCATCGCCGGAAACAATAGGGTTGTTTATAACTTTCCAGTTTGCAAAGTCGTTGGTTGTCAGAGGTTTTTTGTTTGCTACCTGTGCATTTACTCCCGTTAAAATCCCAATACAGAAAAGTAGCAACAATGAGAAGAATGATTTCATATCGAACTTATGGTTATTTGTTTTTAATGTTGGGTTTTTGGTTTGCCCAAAAGTAATGCTTACTCAACATTAAACAATTGAAAAAGCTTTTACCATTAAGCGAAATGAAAGATTTTCTACAAAAAGTTATATAATTAAAAAGGCAACCATTTCCGATTGCCTTTTCTGATGTTTTATTGATTCTTCATTTTTTCAGTTTCAATTTGTTTTGTGATTTATAACCGGAAGGTAATTCGAAGTTAATAGGTATCTGGTATTCAACATCTACATTTTGTCCCCGTTGAACCCCAGGCGTCCATTTTGGCATCGACCTGATAATTCGCACTGCTTCCTGATTCAGCGATGGATCACTATTCCCGTTTACTTTAACATCCTCAATGCTGCCTGTTTTTGAAACTACAAAACCCACCATTACTTGCCCGCTAATCCCGTTTTCAAGAGCAATTTTGGGATATTGCAGATTTACTCTTACGTATTCTTTCAGAGCAGCAAGCCCACCCGGAAATTCCGGCATTTGTTCAACTACCACAAATACTTCCTTTTCCTTTTTTAGGGTGATTTCTAAAACTCCGTCTTTGCCGTTTTCTCCGTATTTTTTTATTGCCATGTCGCCTTTCAAAACATTGAT
>DAOPZV010000283.1:0-1494 GCA_035353575.1 Prolixibacteraceae bacterium
CTTTTTGCCCAATTCCTTTGCCAGTTGCGCGATACACCAGTCGTCGTATGCCAATTCGAGCGTATTTGGCACCGATTCGGTAACTTTATCAACCGGAGTATAGCCCAATTGCAGGTAAAATTTTAATCCTGAACGACTGGCTGAATGCGGTAATGGCGGTTGTGCTTCTTCCAGTGCTTTTTTGCGCATAGCCTCATACAGAAATTTGACATCAAAATCGCGGTAGCCTTTTATATACGCATCCACAATGACAGGAATCAGGTGGTCGCCCACCATCGATTCTCCATACACATTCAGGAAATGTTGAGCCGGCAGCCAGCCGTAATCTTTCGTTTTGGCCACGATTGATTTAATGAAATCGTTGACATGATCAGGCGCGGTTAATGTTAAAAGCGGATGTTGCGAACGATAGGTGTCCCAGCATGAAAATGATCCGTAAAAGTCGTATCCTTTGGCTTCGTGTACTTTTTTATCTGAGCCCATGTATTTACCGTCCACATCCTGCGAGATGTATTGAGCCAAAAACGAATGGTAAAGCGAGGTGTAGAAGATTTCTTTCTGATCGTCGGTTGCGCCGTCAATTTTGATGCGCGACAATTCCTTGTTCCAGGTTTCGGTAGCTTTATTCCGAATACCGTCGAAATCCCAATTCGGAATCTCGGCAGTCAGGTTTTTGCGGGCACCTTCTATGCTGGTGTACGAAATGCCAACTTTAACCAGGATACGCTCGTCTTCCATCGTATTGAAGACTACAAAAGCACCAATATTCTTACCTTTTTCACCGTTTTTGTAGGGCCATAAACTACCGCCCGATTCAGGAGTTTTCAGGTCGTTATCGAACGTTCCGTAGTATTTAAAGGGTTTGCTGAATTCGGCGACAAAAAATACTTTGCCCAGTCCGGCACATTTAACACCTTCAATCCGGTTGTTATTGATGATATTCAGTTCCGACAATTCTGCTGAAGTGTTGCCTCCGATCTGGTGCCCCAAATCCAGAATTACGCGCGAATGATTGCACTGCGGAAAGGTATAGCGATGAAATCCGGAGCGCTGAGTAGCTGTGAGCTCAACTTTCACGTTTTCATCCTTTAGGAAAACGGAATAATAGCCCGGGGTGGCCACCTCACTCGAATGATCGAACCTGGAACGATAGCCTTCGTCGGGGTTTTCGAGCGAACCAGGCACGGTCTGCAATTTCAAGCCGGTGGTGGGCATCAGCATCACCTCGCCGCCATTAACCATTCCAACACCGCTCCAGTGCGTGTGGCTAAAGCCCATGATTGAACTTTCAGAATAAATGTAACCGGCGCAGTAGGTCCAGCCCTGATCATTCACATCGGGGCTTAAATGCACCATAGCATAGGGCAACGATGCTCCCGGAAATGTATGCCCAAAAAAATCGGTTCCCAAAAACGGGTTCACGTATTCGGCAGGCAATTTTTCCTGAGCAATGGCCGGTGAAATTATTAGTCCTGAAGCAGACAAAAATACGCC
>DAOPZV010000283.1:1594-3402 GCA_035353575.1 Prolixibacteraceae bacterium
TTTTTCCGCGCGATCCAGGTTTATGATTTGCCCTGGAAGTACCACGTTAATACAGCCAGATATACATAAATACCGTAACCCCAAAAAGCAAAGCCAAATGCAGGCGCCAGTCTTTTATTCCCTCGAATGGCGCAATACCCTTCGAATAGTTTATGGTTGTTTTTTCGAGCTTTTCCTGAGCTGTTTTCTCAGTAAATGCTGATACGCCAAATAATACAGCAGTGATCAGCATTTCGGCCCACAAACCACGATACCCAAAATTTAAGGTAAGTTTGTGGTGTAAAATCGGGAATATTTCTTTACCTGCATCGGCTCCAAGCAACTGATCGATTACAAAAATTGTTGCCAGCGCTATTCCAACTAAAACTGAAGCTGTTGCGCCTTTCATCGTCACTTTTCTGCTTACAATTCCGAAGAAAATAGCCGGAAAAACAGGAATAACAAGATATGCCGTAATTGTTTGGAGGTATTTGTACAAACCTTCCTCGTTTTTATAAACCAACCACGCCGCGCCAATTCCTAAAAAAGTAACCAGCAAAATAATGATTCGACCGAGCTTAACCTGTTTCTTTTCAGGAATATTGGGTTTAAACTCTACAACAAAATCGCGAACCACTAAGGTTGAAACGGAATTCAATACAGCGATTAACGAGGTTACGAGAGCCGCCATAAGCGAAGCAAGCAAAAGGCCGCGCAAACCTGTTGGCAACAGCTTATTCAGCAACAAAACAAACGTTTGCTTGGTCGCATCGCCAGTTAATTCGTTGGGAAACAGAGCAAATGCAATTACACCGGGAAGTGCAAAAATAAATATTGGGAAAAGCTTGAGTAAAGTCGCGAACATAGCGCCCCAACGCGCCTGACGAATATCGGGGGCAGCCAACACCCGCTGAACATTTACCTGATCAATCCCCCAGTAAAAAATTCCGGCATAAAAAGCGGTTGCCAATATTCCCCAGAAAGGATAAACCGGATCATCAAATGGTTTGCCAATTTTCACCATTTCAGGAACTTTACTTACCAAGCCGCTCCATCCATCTACTTTGTCAAGACCAATAAAAAGCATAATAGCCGAGCCACCTATCATTATAATTACCTGTAAAACATCAGAATATGCTACGGCCGTAAATCCTCCGATAATAGTAAAAACAGCAACCGAAATAGCGATCACCGATACCGTTGTCATTACGTTCCAGCCAAGAATACTATTGAAAACCAGCGCACCGGCAAACAATGTAAATGCAAGTTTGGTCATAATACTAATTACAAGCATTAAACCTGAAAAGAACGTCCGGGCTCGTCTGCTGTATCTAAGTTCAAGAAATTCCGGTATTGTATAAATTTTGTTTTTCATATAATACGGAAACAGAATTGCACAGGCAAACCCCAATGTAATGGCACAGGTTAACTCTACAGAACCGGCAGATAAACCGTAACGATACGAATCGCCCGACAGACCAACCAGATGTTCGGCTCCAATGTTTGTTGCAAACAACGAAGCTCCTACAACAGGCCACTTTATCGATCTTCCTCCAAGAAAAAAATTAGAGCTGCTTTGCCCGGCTTTCTTCAAATAGGCCATGTATAATCCAAAAGAAAGGCTTCCTCCCATAACAAGTACAAGCACAATCCAGTCGAGAAATGTCAGGTTTAAGTTCATTGGTATGTTAGTTTATTTTAGTTGCTGTTAAATTAAAGCTTTCGCAAATGATTGACTAGTTTAATATTCACTAAAACATCGCCTATTTTGTCAGAAATGAAATAAATAAGCCACAAATCATTTGTGATTTATGGCTTCTGTTCTATTT
>DAOPZV010000284.1:0-3383 GCA_035353575.1 Prolixibacteraceae bacterium
AATACAGCAACATCACCCTGAAACGCGGCACCTTCAAAAGCGACAACGAGTACTTCAAATGGTGGAACACCGTGAAGCTGAACACCATCGAGCGGCGCGACGTGACCATCGCCTTACTGAACGAGGAACACGAACCGGTAGTCGTCTGGAAGGTAAAAAACGCCTGGCCAAACAAAATCCAGTCAACCGACCTGAAAGCCGACGGAAACGAAGTGGCTATCGAGTCGATGGAACTGGTGCACGAAGGTTTAACCATTCAGAATGACTAGCGATGGGCAACTACTATCCTCCTTTGGGATTTCATTTTCTGGTTGAATTTGGCGACGATAAAGACCAGAGCCAGTTTCAGTCGGTGTCGGGCCTCACGGTTGACATCGAAACCGAAGAAATTACGGAGGGTGGAGAAAACCGTTTCAAGCACAAGCTTCCGGTACGTGCAAGGTATCCAAACCTGGTTTTAAAGCGGGGGCTGGCCACCAACTCGAAACTTCTGGAATGGTGCCAAAAAGCATCGGAAGGCTTCGAGTTCAAGCCTGCCGATTTGGTTATCAAGCTCCTGAATCAGGAAAACGAGCCTTTGCTAAGCTGGAATGTGGTGAACGCCTATCCGGTGAAATGGGCGGTGAGCGAGTTCAACGCCGAGGAAAGCCGGGTTGTGATTGAGACCATCGAACTGACATACAGTTACTTTAAAACACTTTGATATGCCAATCGAAATCAGGGAACTGAATATCCGGATTACGGTTTCGGAAAACCAGACTCCGGCGAACAGCAGCAGCAATCCGGCCACGCAGGAATCGCACGACGAACTCGTGGCCGAATGCGTTGAGCAGGTTTTGGACATCATTTCGAAAACACACGAACGATAATGAGCGGCGAACTGACCAAGTTGAAAATAAAGGGGTACAAGGACGAGCGTTTCTCGCAGGAGATTGCCGACGGGGAATTTAACACCCTCATGAATCCTGAAACCTACCGGATCAGGTACGAAGTTAGCCAGAATCAAAATCAGGCGCAGGGAACCAGTTCTACCGCACCACGGTTCAACAAAACCTTGCCCGAAGATCTGCAACTCGACTTTGTTTTCGACCGCTCGGGTGTGATAAAAGGCTTTGCCGACGAAAATGGGGTGGGTATCATCGACGACATCGAGAAATTCAAAAAGATCGTGCTCGACTACAATGGCAACCAGCACAAGCCCAACTACCTGGTTATTTCGTGGGGATCGCTCTTGTTTAAAGGCAGTTTGAAGGACATGGAAATCACTTACAAACTGTTTAAACCCGATGGAACGCCGATCCGTGCGAACATTCACGCTACGTTCAAAGGCTTCATCGAAGACAACCTTCGGGTGGCCCGCGAAAACAACAATTCGCCCGATTTGACGCACATCCGGGTGGTTGGCGAAGGCGACACGCTGCCGCTGATGACCTTCCGGATTTATGGTGATTCGAAATATTACCTCGAAGTGGCCAAAGCAAACAAGCTGGTCAATTTCAGGAAACTGACACCCGGTCAACAAATTTTCTTCCCGCCCATTGAGAAAGCGGGTAAAAAATAACGATTTATGAGCCCAAGCCGTACCATACAAACTTCCCGTTCAGCCGATCTGGTTACTTTCAAAATCAGGATCGACGGAACCGAGCTTCCGGCTACGGTGCAGGTCATGAACATCAGTGTTGAAAAGGAGATCAACCGGATTCCCACAGCCCGACTGGTTTTTACCGACGGCGATCCGTCAGGTCAAAACTTTTCGCTGAGCAGTGGCGAGCAATTTTTGCCCGGCAAAGTGCTCGAAATTGATGCCGGTTACCATTCCGACGAAGAAACCATTTTCAAGGGAATCATCGTGAAACACAGCCTGAAAATACGATCGGGCTATTCGCTGCTGACGGTTGAATGCAAAGACAAAGCCGTGAAACTGACTGCCGGGCGAAAAAGCAAATATTTCCTCGACAGCAAAGACAGCGACGCGTTCGAAGAAATCATCGGAGCGTATGGCGTTGCTGCCGACGTGGAAGCAACCTCGTTTCAGCACCAAAAACTGGTTCAGTACGACTGCACCGACTGGGATTTTCTGGTCACACGGGCGCAGGCAAATGGCAAAGTGGTGGTGGTTGACGACGGAAAAATAACCGTCAAAGCGCCCGACACCGCTCAAATCGAGGTGGAAACAGTTGCTTTTGGCGCTACTCTACTCGATTTCGATGCCGAGATGGATGCGCGAAACCAGTTCAGCAAAGTGAGTTCATACACATGGAGCCATGCCAATCAGGAATTGGTTGAGCAGGAAGCTTCCGGCCCGAACCTGACGCTCAACGGCAACGTGACACCCGACGATTTGGCGGCGGTTATTGGCCTCGAAAACCTCGAACTTAAATTTGGCGGTACGTTGGGCGATCAATCGGTGAAAGATTGGGCAGATGCCAAGGCTTTGTTCAACCAACTGGCGAAAACCCGCGGCAGGGTGAGGTTTCAGGGCATACCAACCTGCAAGCCAAACACCACGCTCAAGCTCGAAGGTGTGGGCGACCGTTTCAACGGCAAAATCTACATTTCGGCGGTGCGCCACGAAATCACCGAAGGGCAATGGACCATCGATGCCCAATTTGGAATCAATCCGGAGTGGTTTGCCGACACCAATAAAATCAACGATTTGCCCGCTGCCGGGCTGTTTGGCGCCGTTCACGGACTGCAAATTGCCATTGTGACACAGCTCGAATCGGACCCCGACGGCGAAGACCGCGTACGCATCAAATGCCCGATGATCGACAAAGACTCGGAAGGCATCTGGGCACGAATTGCTTCACTGGATGCGGGAGAAAACAGGGGCGCTTATTTCCGTCCCGAAATCGGCGACGAGGTGATTGCGGGTTTCATCAACGACAACCCGAACGAACCGGTGATTCTCGGAATGCTGAACAGTAGCGCCAAACCAGCGCCCATCACAGCTTCCGACGACAACCACGAAAAAGGATTTGTGACCCGCAGCGAGATGAAATTCATCTTCAACGACGACAAAAAATCGGTCGTTCTGGAAACACCCGCTGGCAAAAAAATTACGGTGGACGAAGATGCCGGAATCATTCAGTTGGAAGACGAAAACTCGAACAAGCTGACCATGAATTCCGACGGAATCAAAATAGAGAGCAATGGAAAAATTGAAATAAAGGCGGCGCAGGATTTAAAAATTGAGGGCATGAATGTCTCGATCAAAGCCAATGCGCAGCTGAAAGGCGAGGGATCGGCCGGAGCCGAAATTTCGTCCAGTGCAGTGGCGGTGTTGAAAGGCTCGCTGGTGCAGATAAATTGATTTGAGGATTTGTAAATGGTTAAATGGCTGAATGGTTAAAACAATTTATCAATTTGACAATTCAACCCGC
>DAOPZV010000285.1:0-3336 GCA_035353575.1 Prolixibacteraceae bacterium
CCGGTGCCGAATACATCATTTCGACCGAAGCGTCGTGTATCATGAACATTGAAGGATACATCCTGAAAAATAATTTGCCGATCAAACCCATTCACATTGCCGATATTTTAGCGGCAGGATGGTGATTGGCAGCAGGCCGTCAGCTAAAGCAGACGGCAAAGAATATCTGCAACATTTGAATTGCGGACTCAACCTGAAACTTGAAACTTTGAACTTGAAACTAAGGCTATGGCACAAATAGGAAAAATAAATCAACTGGAAGTACTGAAAGAACTCGACTTTGGTATTTACCTCGACGGCGGCGAACTGGGCGAAATACTGATGCCCAAACGCTATGTTCCGGAAGGAACCATGCTAGGCGATTACATTGAGGCATTTGTTTACCTTGATTCGGAAGATCGGCTGATTGCTACCACCGAAAAGCCGCTGGCGCAGGTCGAAGAATTTGCTTTGCTCGAGGTAGTTTCGGTTGCACAGGTTGGCGCATTCCTCAATTGGGGCTTGCCCAAAGATTTGTTTGTGCCTTTCCGCGAGCAGCGCAAACCCATGGAAGTGGGCGAAAAATACCTGGTTTACGTTTACCTCGACACCGATACCAAACGCATCGCAGCTTCGTCGAAAATTGAGAATTACCTCGACAATATCCCGGTGGATTACGATGAAAATGAAGAAGTTGACTTGATCATCGTCAACCAGACTGATTTGGGTTACAATGCCATTGTCGATAATTGCCACATCGGAATTTTGTACAAAAACGAGGTTTTTCAGGAGTTGAATGCTGGTGACCGGGTTCAGGGTTACATCAAGAAGATAAGACCTGATGGTAAAATTGACCTTCGTCTGGACAAAGTTGGCTACGAAAAAATTGGTGGATTGGCCGACTTGATCATCTCCAAACTGAATCAAAGCAATGGTTTTCTGTTATTTACCGACAAAAGTTCGCCGGAAGAAATATACCGGACTTTTAAAGTCAGCAAAAAAAACTTTAAAGCGGCAGTTGGCGCTTTGTACAAACAGCGGCTGATTGCGCTGGAACCAAACGGAATCAGGTTGTTGATTTCCGAATAAGAAAATTAGGATTTTTATTCAGCAGGTGACTTCAATTCACCTGCTGAGTGAACAACTGAAAATTCCAACACGCGAACAAAACGATGGAACCTCGTATTACCAAAATAAATTCGAAACTGCTTATTGGCAAAAGGTTGCGGATGTCGGTTGCGAACGATCGCACTGTTGAACTTTGGCAATCGTTTATGCCCCGGCGCACCGAAATTCATCAGGTCGCCAACAATTTTTTGTATTCTGTTCAGGTATTCGACTCCGAAAATTACTTCAACCAGTTTTCGCCCGAAGCCGAATTCGACAAATGGGCAGCAGTGGAAGTATCTGGCATTGATGATATTCCGGCGGAAATGGAGACGTTGGAAATTCCAGAAGGAAATTACGCTGTTTTCAATTACAAAGGTTCGGCCAGCGCGGCGTTGCCCTTTTTTCAATATATTTTTCAGGAGTGGATTCCCAAGTCGGAATACGCTGTTGACAATCGCCCGCACTTTGCCTTGATGGGCGAAAAATACCGGGGCAACAATCCCGATTCGGAAGAAGAAATTTGGGTGCCGGTGAGGAGAAAGTAAACAGTAAACAGTCACAGTGACCAGTTTCTAGTTTTCAACTTCGAACTTTGAAAGCACAAATAAGGAACAAGAAATATCCAATAACGAATGATCAATATCCAATATCCAACGAGCATTCAACCCGAAACCCGAAACTTGTAACTCGCAACCCGTAACTCAAAAATGAAACTTTGTATTGCTGAAAAGCCCAGCGTGGCGAAAGAACTGGCGCAGATCATTGGCGCAAAAACCCGCCGCGACGGCTACTTTGAGGGAAACGGATACCAGGTTAGCTGGACATTCGGGCATTTGTGTACCCTGAAAGAGCCCAACGACTATACCGAGCGCTGGAAATTCTGGAACATGCGTGAATTGCCCATGATCCCGCCCAAATTCGGCATCAAAGTGATTGAAGATGACGGCGTGAAAAAGCAGTTCGCAGTCCTCGAAAAACTGATTCAGGAAGCTGAAGAGGTGATCAACTGCGGCGACGCCGGCCAGGAGGGAGAACTGATTCAGCGCTGGGTGATGTCGAAAGCCAAATGCAACGCGCCGGTCAAACGGTTGTGGATTTCTTCGCTCACCGAAGAGGCCATTCGTGAAGGTTTTCAGAAACTGTTTCCTGGCGAGAAATTCGATAATTTGTATGCCGCCGGAAGCGCACGTGCGATTGGCGACTGGCTTTTGGGCATGAATGCAACCCGGCTGTACACCTTGAAATACGGGCAAAACAAACAAGTTTTGTCGATCGGTCGAGTACAAACTCCCACCCTCGCCATCATTGTGGCCCGCCAAAAAGAAATCGACGCTTTCAAGCCCGAACCCTATTTCGAGATCAAAACCATTTACCGCGAAGCAACGTTTTCGGCGGCTTCCGGGCGGTTTCAAAACCGCGAAGATGCCGCGCAGGTCTTGGAAGAAATCAGCAGGTACGAGCTGGAAATCGGGAAAATTGAGACCAAAAACAGCACCGAGCAACCGCCTCGCCTGTTCGACCTCACTTCGCTTCAGGTGGACTGCAACCGGAAATTCAACATGGGCGCCGAAGATACGCTGCGCACCATTCAGTCGCTCTACGAAAAGAAGCTGACAACATATCCGCGCGTGGACACCACCTACCTTTCCGACGATATTTACCCGAAAGTGCCGGGAATCCTGAAAAATCTGAAAGGCTACGAAACGCTCACAGCACCGCTTCTTCAGGAAAAACAGATACCGAAAACGAAGAAAGTATTCGACAACTCGAAAATTACCGACCACCACGCCATCATTCCTACCGGGCAAACACGCATGGATTTGAACCAACAGGAAAAACAGGTGTTCGACATGGTTGCGAAACGGTTTATCGCCGTTTTTTATCCTGATTGCAAGGTGGCCAACACCACCGTTGAAGCAAAAGTTGGCCCGCACAATTTCAAGGCAACCGGAAAACAAATTCTATTGCCCGGCTGGCGCGCCGTGTATGCGAGCAACAAAAATCCGGTACAAAACGACGAGAATATTCTTCCGGCATTTGTAACCGGAGAACATGGTCAGCACGAACCCGGACTGCTCGAAAAACAAACGCAGCCGCCCAAATACCTTACTGAAGCCACGCTTTTACGCGCCATGGAAACCGCCGGAAAAACAGTTGACGACGAGGAACTGCGCGAATTGATGAAGGAAAATGGCATTGGGCGGCCATCGACCCGCGCCAACATTATCGAAACGCTTTTCCGAAGAA
>DAOPZV010000286.1:0-3263 GCA_035353575.1 Prolixibacteraceae bacterium
CTCACCATCTCAAACTGTTTTCCCCGATGCTGTAATCCAATCGATTCTGCCCAAATTGTAATGCTTTTGCAGGCAAGGTCGGTATTGATTAGCTTCAGATTTTTATGCCGATTGGTTTGAACCGCCTCACGAAGCAAACAGGAAGCCAATCCTCGATTTCGGTGTAATTGAGCAACAGCGATCTGTGTTATGTCGCCCGAATTAGGTTCGAAAATGCAGTAGCCTGCTAATTTCTCTGCTGCAAATACGCCCCACATCCCGAAATCGGGCAAGCGACGTTCAACCGACTCAAAACTGTTTTGCCATGATGGAGTAAATTCCTGACAATCCATCATTTGCACTTTCAATCCTAAATCAATCGGCCGGATGCTGTATCCCTCCGGAAGATTGTACCTCTCCAAACGGACATTATCAGCCTGCTCTACGAAAAAATTGAACTCGCGGGTAACCTGAAAGCCCTGCTTGCGATAAACCGAAACCGCTCCGGTGTTGTGTTGAAGCACTTCAAGCACATACTGCTTTACCCCGGCTTTCTTCAATTCAGGAACCGAATACTGAAATACGCGGCTGGCCAAGCCCTGACCGCGAAATGATTCAATCGTTCCGGTTCCGCTATCATACGCCGTTTTCACTCCGTTAAAAAGGCCGATTCCGTTCAGGGTAAAACTTACTAAACGATCGTCGGCAAATGCGCCAAACGATAATTCCAGCACGAATCCGCGACGCGAAATCATTACTTCCAGTTCGGGTTGACTGAGTTGTATGTCATAATCTTTAAAGGCTTCACGAAAGGCTTCATAAAGTTGATTGGTATTGAGATGTTCCAGTGATCGTATTGTTTCCATTTTCCAGCTACTTTTTTTGAAGTTTAAAACGTTGAATTGGTATGCCTGATGCAGCTAAAATTACGACTTGGTAAGAGGCTGTTCCTGAATATCTGCCGCGCGGATGTTTTACCGTTTAAAAACATAAGTTTTACATTAAAATAATTGACTGATTTGGTAACCAAATTGGCGTTTTTTCGAATCAGGAACTAAACGATTAACCTAAAATCAGGCTGCCATGAACGACAAATTTGTTACGCTCGCTTCGTTGCCACACTCAAAAGCGGAAATTCTAAGATCGCTGCTTGAGTCAGAAAATATTGATTGCTTTATAGAGGATGTTGACTTTCTACAAGACGCAAACGACACGGGGGTTCGTGTTCGCATATTGGAAAATGATGCCCGGGCTGCTTTTCCGATCCTCGAAAAAATGTTGGGCAAAGTAATTACCGACCCTAAAAAGCGGGAAAACTACATATTGATTCCTGTTGATTTCTCAGATTATTCACTCAATGCCGCTGTTGTGGGCTTCGACATTGCCGAGAAACTTGGTTCAAAAATGGTATTGTACCATTCAAGTCCGCAGCCCGAATTTCTCACCATTCCATATTCCGACGTGATTGTGTACGATTCGGCACTCTTCCTGAATTACGAAATGACCGAAAAACTAACCAGCAAGAAGTTTGAAGAATTCCTCACAAAATTGACATCAAAAATTGATTCTTCGCGCTGGAAAAAAGCAAAACCGGAATACATTGTGAAAATTGGCGAGCCCGATGACGATATCTTATCATACATCCAAATCCATCCTCCAAAAATGGTGGTAATGGGCATTCGTGGCGAAGACGCCAAATCGGGCGACCTGATGGGAACTACAACCGCTGCCGTAATATTTAACACACTGGTTCCGGTTTTAACAATTACCGAAAAAACACCTAAAGACTGGCTCGAACATTTCAAAACCGTTGTGTATGCAACCAATTTTGAATCGGCCGATTTTATTGCGATGGACCGCTTAATAAAACTAGTAAAGCCTTTTGGCTGCAAAGTAGTTTGCCTGCATGTTAACCAAGGCAACAATGGAGAACTCGATGAAGCAATGCTCGAAGGAATGAAGGAAGCTCTGGTAGAAAAATATCCAGATGCTTCGTTCGACTGTTGCCTGGTTCACTCCAATAATTTACCTGAAGCTATCGACAAATTTATCCGGGAAAACGGGATTGATGCATTGGCTGTTACCACACACCGGAGAAACCTGATTACACGATTGTTCAATCCAAGTATCGCTCACAAGATGATTTTGCACACCCAAACACCAGTATTGGTCTTCCACGCGCAGAGCTAACGCGTGCTTTATGGTTTTACATCGGTAACTGCCACCCCGATGTATGAGTCAGCAGTTCCATAATACAAAAACCATTTGCCTTTGTAGAAAACCAGACCTTCGCCAAACACAGTTCCGGCTTTGTATTGTCCGGTTTGCTCGTGCGGTAAAGTTGGTTTTAAGATGTTTGAATTTGAACGCTCCAAAACTTTTTCAGGATTATTTTTATCAATGAGTATCTGCCCAACCGAATATGTTCCCTTTGGCAAATTTGGGTCGGCATTGGCGCCATTCGAGTTTTTGCCGTTGTACAGCAGCAAAATACCTTTGTCGGTAAGCAGGGCTGGTGGACCGCATTCTGTAAGCGCGCTATCGAAGTATCCGTCGCGAGGCCAAATGACTTTCCGAAGATTGCCTTTTTCGTCCACATTGGGATACCAATCGATCAGGTTTTCTGACACGGCCAGGTTAACCAGGTTTTCGCCCCAATACAAGTAATATTTCCCGTTGAATTTGGCGGCAGTCAGCTTTCCATTCTTCATCTCAGTAACAATCGACCCCGATTTGGTAGCCATATTCAGGAACTTTCCGTTGTATGCTTTTGCAAACGCTGGTCCTTTCTTTTCCCAGTGAATCAGATCTTTAGAAGTTGCTACTGAAAGTCTTGGCGTATCGTAATTCCAGCTCGTATAAAGCATAACAAATAATCCTTCTTCAGTTTGAACGACTCGTGGATCTTCGCATCCGCCCATGTGGTCGTATTTGGCAAATGCATCGTTATCGGGAAACAATACCGGCTGTGGATAATAGGTGAAATGTATTCCGTCGGTACTCGAAGCAAGGCCAATACGCGAAGTACGGCCTCCCAGATGAGCCGCCGGATTATCCTCGCAGCGTGTCAACAAGTAGATTTTCCCATCGTGCACAACAGCTGCCGGGTTAAAAACATCAGCTCGCTGCCATTTAATTTCTGCCTTTTTCACCGGGCAGAAGAATACTTTTGTGGAATCTGCACCCAAAATTGGATTCTCTTTGGGCTTTATAAAACCAGAAAAACCCCATGAAGAATTCTGGCAATTGGCAAAGTTTGGAGCGCCAAGCAAAAAAGCAAGCGC
>DAOPZV010000287.1:0-3258 GCA_035353575.1 Prolixibacteraceae bacterium
TTTGGCGAAGGTGCCGACGGAATCATAGTTTCAGGTTGCCACCCGAACGATTGCCATTACACTTCAGGAAATTTCCATGCGCGCCGCCGCTGGATCATGTTTCGCGGTTTGCTCGATTTGCTGGGCATTGACGTGCGCCGGATTCAATATTCATGGGTTTCGGCAGCCGAGGGGGCCAAGTGGGCCGACGTGGTGAATACAACGGTTACCGCCATTCGCGAACTCGGGCCATATACAGACTACGCCAAAGTGGCCAATTATCTGGAAAAGGAGGCTAACGTATGAACGAACTGATACAAAAAGCGAAAAGCCTGCTCGAATCGAATACTGTGCAGGTAGTGATTGGCTACGGAAAAGGATCGGCCGATAAAACGCGAGCCATTTTCCTGACAAAACCGGAAGATTGCGATCAACTGCTCTTCGACAGCCGTTGCGTGCAGAATTTGGCGGTTTATCTCACCAAACACGAAATCAAACATCTGGGAAAACCGGCCATTGTAGCGCCAATCCCGGTGTTGCGCAGTATTTTGCAACTGGCTGCCGAGAATCAATTGAAAGAAAGCGATCTGGTTGTTTTGGGCGTTTCTCCTGAAAGCAAACTGATCGAATTCGAATCGTTTGGAGCCATCGAAGTTTTCCTGGAAACACATAAAATTGAGATCGACGAAAAATACAAGGCGACCATCGACAAGATAAAAGCCATGCCGGTTTCGGAGCGCTTTGCCTTCTGGATGGAAGAACTGGAGCCTTGCTTTAAATGTTATGCCTGCCGTGCAGCCTGTCCGTTGTGCTATTGCCCGAAATGTACGGTCGAGAATAATCAGCCGCAATGGATTCCGGCTGCCTCGCATTTACTTGGGAACCTCGAATGGCATGTGATGCGCGCCATGCACCTGGCTGGTCGCTGTACCGACTGCGAAGCTTGCTACACCGCTTGTCCGATGGGCATTCCGATTCATTTGCTGACCAAAAGTATGCTTCAGGATGTGGAAGAGCATTTTGGCCCGTATGGCCCGTCAGTTGGCAAGCAAAACACGCTCTCGAGTTTTAATCCCGATGATAAGGAATCATTTATCCGCTAAGCCATGCAGATTGAAAATTACCTGATACGAAAAAGCTCGCTCGAAAAATTGTTCAACAATTTGATCGGGAATGGCAAAACAGTTTATGCCCCGAAAGCTCACGAAAAACGCATTTTGTTTGAAGAAGTGAAGGCTTTCAGCGAAATAACCGACAACTATTTGGTGACCACAAATGCCGCCAAATCGGTGGTTTTTCCGCGCACCGAAAAACTGTTTTCATACAAAAAAACAAAAGATACAACCGAAATAATTGATGCGTCAACGGAAACTGTTCCTGAAGTGGTACTTTGGGGAACCCGTCCGTGCGATGCGGCAGCTTTCATTCCATTGACCGATACTTTCAATGGCGATTATCCGGATGTTTTGTACAACAATCGTCGCGGGAAGGTGTATTTGCTAAGCTTTAGTTGTGCCACCTGCGACGAATATTGCTTCTGCACATCGGTAAATGGTGGTCCCGGAAATACAGCCGGAAGCGATATTCTTTTCACCAAACTTTCAACCGGGGATTATTTGGCAGAAGCCATTACCGAAAAAGGCAAACAACTGGTAGCCGTTAATCAATCGTTGTTCGAAGCTGCTCCGGCAGAAGAAAAAGAGCCGAATCTCGCCAAGGTGAAAACGTATTTCAATCAGGACGAAATTCAGGCAAAACTTCAGAATTTGTTTGAAAATCCGGTTTGGGATGAGAAATCGCGTGCCTGTCTGGGCTGCGGTTCCTGCGCGTTTGTTTGTCCGGTTTGCAGTTGTTTCGACATTCAGGACGAAAAACATGGTAGTAAGGGATCTCGTTTACGTTGCTGGGATTCTTGCGGATTTGGCTTGTTCACTTTGCACACATCGGGACACAACCCGCGCGAAACGCAGGGAGCACGCTGGCGTCAGCGCATTTTGCACAAATTTCTGTACATGCCCAATAAATCGAAAGTGGCCGGCTGTGTGGGCTGTGGCCGCTGTTCACGTGTTTGTCCGGCTGACATCAATATTTTGGAAACTGTAACCTCAATTTGAGGATTTGAAGATTTGGAAATTTGAAAATGAAAGGCAATGAAGAATGACAAAGATAATTTGATTGTTAATCTTTCGGTTGAGTTCGCACTAGCCGTTATTGAGTACTGCGAATCATTGGAGGCAAACAGAAAATTTGTCATTGCCAATCAATTACTTAAATCGGGAACTTCTATTGGTGCCAATGTTCGAGAGGCACAGAACGCTGAAAGTAAAGCAGATTTCATACACAAAATAAAGATTGCAGCGAAAGAAACCGAAGAAACTGAATACTGGCTGGTACTTTGCGAGAAATCATCAAACTATCCAGATCCAACACTATTGAAAGAAAAACTGAATTCAATAAAGAATATAATTTCAAAGATCATTATCACTTCAAAGAAGAATTGATCTGAGTATCAAAAAAATTATACGAAATGGAAAACACACAACATACAGAGGGAAACGTTTTGGAATCTCCAAATCCTCAAATCTCCAAATCCCCAAATATCTACATCCCGTATTTGATGCGGATCGAAAAGATAACCCAGGAAGCTCCGGGAGTAAAAACTTTCCGACTGAAATTTGAGAACGAACAGGAAGCTGAAGAATTTGAATTCAAAGCCGGGCAATTTGGCGAATATTCCATTGTTGGCGTAGGTGAATCAACTTTTTGTATCGCATCATCACCAACCCGCAAAGGATATATCGAATGTACCTTTCGTCAGGTTGGGCGGGTAACATCGGCTTTGGCATCTGCCGAAGAAGGTGATGTGATTGGTTTCAGGGGCCCTTATGGAAATACTTTTCCAATTGATGAATGGAAAGGCAAAAATTTGGTGTTCATCGCCGGAGGTATTGCACTTCCGCCGATGCGTTGCGTGATTTGGAATGCGCTCGATTTACGCGAGAATTTCAAGGATATCACCATCGTTTATGGTGCCCGGACCGTGGCTGATTTGGTTTACAAACACGAGTTGGAAGAATGGGGCAATCGTCCGGATGTAAAACTGGTGACCACCGTTGACCCTGGAGGCGAAACACCCGACTGGAAAGGCGAAATCGGTTTTGTTCCGTCGGTGTTGGAAAAAGTGGCGCCATCAGCCGAAAATACGATTGCAATTGTTTGTGGTCCGCCAATCATGATCAAATTTACTTTTCCGGTATTGGAAAAATTGGGATTTGCCGA
>DAOPZV010000288.1:0-3238 GCA_035353575.1 Prolixibacteraceae bacterium
ATAAAAGCGAATGGCGTTTCTGCTGAAAATATGTATATCCAGTCGGCCAAACTGAACGGGAAAGACTATACCAAATCGTACCTGAAGCACGAGGATATTTTGAATGGCGGGGAATTGGAATTCGTGATGGGTTCAAAGCCAAATGAACAATGGGGAACGGCTAAAACAGACCGGCCTTATTCTGAAAACGGCGAAGCCGTGGTACAGCCTCCGTTTGTAAAATCGGGCGATTTGTTGTTCGATAAATCAACAAAGGTAGAACTGGCCTGCGAAACGCTGAGTTCAACAATTCGCTATACCCTTGATGGCGGTGATCCAACCGAAAGTTCGGCACTTTACGAAAAACCTTTTGAGCTAAATAAAACGACGGTTATTAAAATGAAAGCTTTTGCGCCCGGACGCAATGCAAGTTTGGTTTATGCCTGGAAATTTGAAAAAGCTGAGCATAAAGAAGCGGTCACGTTAACTTCAGGTAAGTCAGGCCTCAGTTACGATTATTTCGAGAAGTTTTTTGTCAATGTTACTGATTTGGATCTGGTCAAGCCTGTTTCTTCAGGAGTGATTTCGAATTTCAATATCGATTTGCGAAAACGGGAAACTTATTTTGGCTTCCGTTATTCAGGCTTTATTAAAGTGCCCAGGGATGGTATTTACAATTTTTACCTGAAATCGAACGATGGAAGCCGCTTGTATATCGATGGCAATGAACTGATTGAAAACGACGCTAATCATGGTGCAGTTGAGGAGTCAGGCGCAATTGCATTGAAAGCTGGTTATCATTCAATTGAGGTGAAATATATGCAGTGTGGTGGCGGAAAAGCTTTGCAGGTTAGCTGGTCGGGGCGGGGAATTGCGAAACAGGAAATACCCGGGGAAGTATTATTTCACGGGAAGTAGATTTGTAACTTAAATTGTTTATCAGGCAATAAAAAATTTATCTTCTGATGAAAAAGATTGTGTTGGTGCTAATTGTTCTATTGTTTGTTACGGCTGTAGTCAATGCTCAAAACGGAAAATTAATCCGTAAAGTGCTGGAAAGTAGGTTCGACAAAGAATCAGCGCCCAACACGGGCCCTGCTCCCAATTACAATAAGCTGGAATTTTGGGTTGCCTCACCTTATAAGAAAGATAATAGTGACAGCATTCCCGATTTTCTGAAAAATGAAATTCGGGATCAGCGCGCTGACGTTTTTTTCGTTCATCCTACCTCCTTTTTTGGCGATACAAAGACAGCGGCATGGAATGCTGATTTGACCGACGCTGAAGTGAACCAGACAACGGAAAATCGTTCGATTCTTTTTCAGGCTACAGTTTTTAATGCGAGCTGCCGCATATTTGCACCTCGATACAGGCAGGCTAACATGAAGTCGTTTTATGTCCGCGATACGCCAGGCGCACAGGCCGCATTTGACCTGGCCTACAGCGATGTAAAAATGGCTTTCGAATGGTATCTGAAGCACGAAAACAAAGGTCGGCCGATAATCATTGCGTCGCATAGCCAGGGCAGTTTGCACGCTATTCGCCTGCTTCAGGAGTTCTTTGATGGAAAATCGCTTCAGAAACAGCTTGTTTGTGCCTATATCGTTGGATACCAAATCAAGAAAGATGACTTTAAAGCGATTCCTGTTGGTACCAAGCCAAACCAAACGGGCTGCTTTGTTGGCTGGAGAAGTTATGCCAAAGGCGAAGTTCCAAATGGTGTTAGCCTTGAAAATGGTAATTCGGTTTGTGTAAATCCGGTAACGTGGACAACCAATGATGAGTGGTCGCCAACCGGTTTGCACGGAGGTATAATGGCTGGGTTCAAATCCATTATTCCGCACACGGTTTCATGCGCCATAGAGCCTTCAGCAAAAATTCTATGGGTTGAAACTCCGGTTGAACTTGAAAAAGCTGCCGAGAAAATTAGGAATCTCCATATTTACGATTACAACTTGTTTTGGATGAATATTCGCGAAAATGTGAAGGTGCGGATCGATGCTTTTCTCGGCCGTTAAAATACCACTTGAATTGCTCAAAATAACAGAAGTAAATGCTTTTCTATTAGGCTATTTTAGCTGCAACTAAGTTGAAATAATTAAGTCGATGAAGATTTCTGTTTTGCTTTTGAGCACCTTCTTTTTGCCGCTGGCAGGGCTTGCACAACCCCTTGATCGTCGTGCTAAATACGATATTTCAAAGGAACGGGTTTTATATACGGTTGGATATACCCATCTCGATTCGGAATACGAATGGGACTATAAAACCACGGTAACCGATTACCTGAAAAACACCATGGCCGAGAATTTCCGGTTGTTCGATAAATATCCTGATTACGTATATAGTTTCACAGGAGCGCGCCGCTATCACCTGATGAAGGAATATCACCCTGAATTGTACAAACGGCTGAAAGGATATGTGGAACAAGGGCGCTGGAATGTGGCTGGTTCGTCGGTTGATGAGGGTGAAGTGAATATTTCGTCGCCCGAATCGGTTCTCCGCCAGATTTTGTACGGAAACAATTATTTCCGGAGCGAATTTGGCAAAGAAAGCGTTGATTATATGCTTCCAGATTGCTTTGGTTTTGTGGCCAATCTGCCATCGGTTTTGCATCATGCAGGCTTGCTTGGTTTTTCTACTCAAAAATTAACAATCAATAGTTTCAAGGCTGCCAATCCTATTCCGTTTAATGTGGGCGTTTGGAACGGTCCGGATGGAAAGGGAGTGGTGGCTTGCCTGGACGCGACCGATTACGACGGCGATATTTTTCCGCGCCTGGATTTGGATTCGTACTGGGACAAGCGTCTGGCTGACGATCAGAAGCGATACGGAATCTCGTTTGATTACCGCTATTACGGCTGTGGCGACATGGGCGGCGGCCTGCGCGACCGCGATGTGATTTATGCCTCCGGAAGTTTGAACAACCCGGATAGCAAATTTAAAGTGGTGATGACTTCTTCTGACCAGATGTTTCGCGATATTACTCCTGAAATTCATAAAAAGCTTCCGGTTTATACCGGTGATTTGTTGCTGATTGAACACAGCGCGGGATCGATGACGTCATAATCGTACATGAAGCGGCTGAACCGCAAAAATGAAATTTTAGCCCAATCAGCAGAGGCCGCTGTCTGCATGGCCGGATATTTGACAGGGGCGTCTTATCCGGCTGAAAAACTGAATAATTCGTGGGAGTTGGTTTTGGCAAGCCAAATGCACGATGTTTTGCCCGGAACGGCTATTCCTTCTGCTTTTAAACTCG
>DAOPZV010000289.1:0-3232 GCA_035353575.1 Prolixibacteraceae bacterium
CAACCTGGTATTTTCCTTTGGGTATCTCCAGAATAACCGTATCGTCTTTGCCTTCATTTTGATAATATTCGGCCAACTTATTCCGGAGGTGAAGAATATAAACCCGCACATTCAACTCCTTGTCCTGATCCATTTTCTTCCCGAAAACCTCAAGCGCTATCTGTTGCTCTTTGGGTATTTCACCCTTTAGCGAGCAATTCACCAGGTAATTCAACAAGTCGCGATATATGCCCGGTTTCGAGAATGTTTTGCTATTTAGCAACTTCTCAAGGGTTTGCGATATTTTCCGGTGATCGGCCATTAAATTGTTCTGAATGAGTACCGTTAATTAATTTCTTAACGCCAATATTACGCAATAAACTTTAAAAATTTTCTAATTTTAGAAATCCATACTTACCTTGGAGTTCAATTTTAATTAAACCATTAAAACTTGTTTGAAAATGAAGAAACGAGCATGTTTTCGTAAAAACACAAAGAGGCATGAAAATAATGGCATGCGAGTTCCATCCGGCAACATAAAAACAAATTATTTACGGATGAAAAGTTGGATCGCAGTTGTTGCATTCTTTTGTCTTGCAACAGGTGTTCAGGCTGCCAAAAAAGAAAAGGTTGAATTTAAAAATGACGAACCGGGAAAGAAAGTCGAGGTTTTGCTCGACGGCAAATTTTTTACAGCATACATCTACCCCGATAATATGGAAAAGCAATCGCTTTACCCGATTATGACCGCTTCGGGAAAGTTTATTACGCGTGGTTTTCCAATGAATCCACGACCTTTTGAACGTGTCGATCACCCGCACCATGTTGGTCTTTGGTTCAATTTTGGCGATGTAAACGGGCTCGATTTCTGGAATAATTCGTATGCCATTAAAGCTGAAGACAAGCCTAAATATGGCACTATCAAATTCAGAAAAATTGTTAGCGAAGATCCTAAAAAAGGAACATTGGTTACCAACTCCGACTGGGTTGATTACAAGGGCAATGTTTTACTGAATGAAGAAGCTACTTTCGTTTTTGAAGGTGATGGCGCAACCCGTTCAATTACCCGTATTACCAAGCTGACAGCTAAACAAACTGTTACTTTCAGCGAGAATAAAGAAGGTTTGCTAGGCCTGCGTGTTGATCGTACTTTCGAGGAGCCATCGACTAAACCAGAAAAGTTTCTGGATGCCAAAGGCATTGAAACCGAGGTTCCGGTGATGAATAACGATGGAGTAAATGGCGTTTACCACAATGCTGAAGGTGTTAAAGGCGCCGATGTTTGGAGCAAGCGTAGTCCTTGGGTTGCGTTGCGCGGCGTTAAAGATGGAGAAACCATCACCATTGCTATTCTGGATAACAAGGCTAATCCAAACTACCCGGCATGGTCGCATGCCCGCGGATACGGCTTGTTTGCAACCAACAACCTTGGCGGTCGTATTTTCGATAAAAATGCTGCTGAAGTAAAGATTACCCTCAAACCAGGTGAGACAATCACATTCAGGCACAAAATTGTAATTGGCGGCGATTTAAGCGATGCTACGTTAAACGAACTTTCAAAAAATTTTAAATAACCAACATAAACGAATTAACTTATGGAAAACAATTCAAGAAGAAATTTCCTGAAAACAGCGGCTTCCGGAGCAGTTGTGGCTGCCGTTACACCATCGGTTTTTGCCAAAGATCCGGTGAAAAAGCCAACGGTTATTCCTACAGGAGCAAAAGGTGCAAATGATCGCCTTCGCGTTGCCGTTTTTGGTGTGAACGGACGCGGAAAAACTCACATTGAAGTAATTATGGGATTGGCTGAAAAAGCCAATGTCGAATTGGTTTGCCTGAGCGATCCGGATTTGAATATTCTTCAGGATCGCGCTGCCGATTTCGAGAAAAAATATGGCCGGAAAATTGCAATCGAACAGGATTTCCGCAAAGTTCTGGAAGATAAAACCATTGATGCAGTAACACTTGCAACACCAAACCACTGGCACGCCTTGCAAACGGTTTGGGCTTGTCAGGCCGGAAAAGATGTGTATGTGGAGAAACCTGCAACTCACAATATTTCGGAAGGAAGAAAGATTATTGAAGCTGCATACAAATACAATCGCATTGTTCAGCACGGCGTTCAGTTACGCAGCTCGGTAGCTATTCGCGAAGCCGTTAAGCATCTGGAAGAAGGCTTGATTGGCCGCGTTTATATGGCTCGCGGATTGGTGTATCGCTGGCGTCCGGATATCGGCAACAAAGGCATTTCGCCTATTCCAGCAGGAGTTAACTACGATTTGTGGACAGGACCGGCTCCAATGCGCCCATTCACTAAAAACCTGGTGCATTACAACTGGCACTGGCACTGGAATTACGGTAATGGCGACGTTGGCAACCAGGGAATTCACGAAACCGACTTATGTATGTGGGGCTTGGGTGTCAACTCATTACCAGAGCGCATTACTTCAATGGGCGGAAAATTCCTGTGGGACGATTGCAAGGAAGTGCCTGAAATTCAGACTTCAATTTACCACTATCCGAAGGAAAAGAAAATCATCCAGTTCGAAGTTCGTAACTGGTGTACTAACCTTGAAGATGGCGCCGGTGTTGGTAACATTTTCTACGGAGATAAAGGTTATTTGGTGGTGAAAGGTTACGGGACTTATGAAACTTACTTGGGCGAAAAACGCGAAAAAGGCCCAAGTCGTTCCGAAGATGGCGAATTGGATTTACACTTCCAGAACTGGTTTGATGCTATTCGCAAGCGTGATATGAGTATCCAGAATGGTCCGGTACAAACCGGCGCATTGTCGTCGTCATTGGCACACCTTGGAAACATTTCGTATCGTTTGGGCAAACAACTCAATTTCGATCCGGTTGCCGAACGCTTTATTGGCAGCGACATCGACGATGCAAATGCCATGCTTTCGCGCGATTACCGTGCACCTTATTTAATGCCCGAAATTGTTTAGTTGAGTACATAAATTTTGGAAAGGGGAGTAATGGGTTTCTGTTACTTCCCTTTTTTATTTGTAATTGCTTATAATTCCTGAAACCAACTGATCCAGAATAGTTTTCAATTCTTCCGGTTTTTCAACTTTTGCGTATGATCCTGAGCTGATTATCCATGTGGCAAAACCGCGCAATTCGGTATTCGAAAAATACAACCGGCTTGTTTGGTCATCAACAGGTTCATCGTTAATAAAACCGTACCAGTATTTCGAGTCGGAAACCGTGTGAATATTTTCATTTTTAATAATCACCGAAATGT
>DAOPZV010000290.1:0-3218 GCA_035353575.1 Prolixibacteraceae bacterium
CTAAAAAGCAAGGTGCCGAAACATCAGAAGCCAATGTAAACGCCGGAGTTGCTGCGGCCGAACAAATTGTAGCTTTCTTCGAGCGCAACGACCAAACATACCGGGTGAACCGATAGATTTGAAGATTTGGGAATTTGAAGATTTGAAAATGGGAATAGTTGTATGGTTTAATTGCTGAATGGTTAACAACAATTTAGCCATTTGACCATTGAACCATTCTTTCTGGTTTTCCCAACTCCGAATTTTAGATCACTTTAGGTACTCGAAACTGATTTATTCTAAATTAACTTAAAAATAATGGAGAAATTTTTCGAAAACGAAGCATTTGTAAACGTCAATTATTCAGGACAGAAGGTTACGCGAACCGAGTTTAGCGAATGTGTTTTTCGAGGATGTAATTTCTCCAACTCTGACTTTTCGGATAACGATTTTATCAACTGCCGGTTTGAAAATTGTAACTTTGCCGTAGCAAAACTGACAGGGACCGGATTAAAAGATGTTTCATTTACTGGCTGCAAGCTGGTAGGAATTGATTTTGAGCCGTGTTCCAATTTTTTATTTGCAGTAAACTTTGAAAATTGTGTGCTCGATTATTCATCCTTTTTCGAAAAAAAGATGAAAAAAACCCGGTTTATCGGATGTTCGCTGGTTGAGGTTGACTTCGCCAGAACCGATCTGTCGGGCGCAATATTCGACAGGAGCAATTTATCTGGCGCAGTGTTTAGCCAGACCAATCTTGAAAATGCCGATTTCAGGGCTGCCGAAAATTTTTCATTCGATCCGGAACAAAACCGAATGAAAAAGGCAAAATTCTCAATTTCAGGATTAGCCGGTCTGCTGGGTAAATACAATTTATTGATTGAATAGTTGAAATACCAAATAGTTAGATCATGTCTTTAAAGTTCAAAATTGTGTTTTACAACGTGATGATATTCCTGTTTATTTTCGATATCATCTACTTATTTGTATGGATACTTGCGATTCACATGGATCCTGTGAAAGCCCTCATTGTTGCTGCGGTTGCAGCGCTTGTAATGCCCTGGGCTCGCCCAACAAACTCATCGACGGGAAGAAAAGTTGCTATCCGGAGTCTTGCTTATATTCTTTATAAGAAATACCATAAACCTCGGCTTAAGAAAGTTGAAGAAATCGAATAACAAACTAAAAATATGGCTATTGTAAAACCATTCAAAGGACTTCGTCCGCCACAGGCTATAGCTAGTGATCTGGCTTGTTTGCCCTACGACGTAATGAACAGCACCGAAGCGGCTCAAATGGCCGAAGGAAAAGCGTACTCGCTTCTCCACATCACCCGCGCCGAAATTGATTGTCCGGCCGGAACCGATATTCATTCGGAAACAGTTTACCTGAAATCAGTCGAAAACTTCGAAAAATTTCAGAATGAAGGATGGCTTAGTCAAGACGACGAAGCCAAATATTACATTTATGCGCAAACCATGAATGGCCGTACTCAATACGGTATAGTGGGTGCTGCTGCATGCGAAGATTACCACCAGGGAATCATCAAAAAACATGAGCTGACCCGTCCCGATAAGGAAGAAGACCGCATGATTCTGACGCGCTATCTGAACGCCAATATCGAACCAGTATTCTTTTCGTATTGCGCTGTTCCTGAAATTGATGCGATTGTAGAGTCGATTGTAAAAGGACAGAAAGCCGATTATGATTTTGTTGCTGAAGATGGTTTTGGTCACCACTTCTGGACGATTAATGATGCCGCTACCAACCGGAAGATTGAAGAACTTTTCGCAACCAAAGTTCCTTTCACTTACGTTGCCGACGGCCATCACCGCACAGCAGCCGCTGCCCGCATCGGTCTGGAAAAGAAAAGCCAGAATACGAACCACACCGGCAACGAAGAATACAACTTCTTCATGGCAGTTCATTTCCCCGACAACCAGTTGCAGATTATCGACTACAACCGCGTAGTAAAAGACCTGAATGGATTAACTGAAGCGGAATTGCTCGACAAACTGGCAGTGAGTTTTGATGTTGAAGTTGCGGGTAACGAAATTTACAAACCTTCGAAACTGCACGAATTCAGCATGTACCTTTCAGGTAAATGGTATCAGTTGAATGCAAAACCCGGCACATTTAACGACAACGATCCGATTGGCGTTTTAGACGTAACCATTCTTTCGAACCTCGTTTTAGATCAGATATTGGGAATTGCCGACTTGCGTACTTCAACCCGCATCGATTTTGTGGGCGGAATCCGTGGCTTGGGCGAGTTGCAAAAACGTGTTGATAGCGGCGAAATGAAAGCAGCGTTTGCACTTTACCCGGTTTCGATGCAGCAACTAATCAACATTGCTGATTCGGGCAACATTATGCCACCAAAAACTACCTGGTTCGAACCAAAACTCCGTTCCGGTTTAGTTATTCATAAGTTGGACTAAAGAAAACCGGAGACGGAAGTAGGAAGACCGAAGTTGAAAGGAAATATCAAAACAAAATTAAAGTCCCGGAAGAATTCCTTTCGGGATTTTTGTTTTCAAGAACCACTCTCCTGCCCGATTGTTATACACCTCTAAAGAACCAATCACAATGAAAAATCAAAATATAATACTGGCAGGCGCTATTTTTATGGCACTGGCCGTTTCGCTCGGCGCATTTGGCGCACATGCCCTTAAAAAAGTGTTGTCGCCTGAAATGCTGACCATTTACCATACCGGAGTTGAATACCAGTTTTATCATGCGCTGGGGCTATTGCTTACCGGATTGATCGGATTTCATATAAAATCGAAGCTTATTGGCTGGGCCGCCGTTTTTCTCACCGTTGGAATTATTCTCTTTTCGGGAAGTCTTTACTTACTTACCTTATCGGGAATTAAAGCGCTCGGAGCTATTACTCCTTTAGGCGGGGTGTCCTTTATTGCCGGGTGGGTTTGTTTGGTTATAGCTTTGGTGAGGAAGAGATGAATATCCCGAAACACTTTTGAATGAACTTGGCATTGGGGCAAGGCTCCGCCCGCTTCGCACGAAAAACTTGCGTTTGACGGCTAAAATCTTTTAAACTCGTCTTCGGCTCAAACAGAAAAGATTTTTTAACGCTGTCTTCACTTGTTTTTCGGCTCACCAGCCTAGGCCAATTGCGCGTCATCAATATTTGTTTTATATATTTTTGCCTTTAAACTTTTTCCTTTTACCTTGTGTTCCTGACCTTTCTCATGGTTCCAATGTTGAAAATCAGGCTT
>DAOPZV010000291.1:0-3177 GCA_035353575.1 Prolixibacteraceae bacterium
GAGCCATCTGGAAAATTTCG
This sequence comes from Prolixibacteraceae bacterium, assembly GCA_035353575.1. Taxonomy (GTDB): domain Bacteria; phylum Bacteroidota; class Bacteroidia; order Bacteroidales; family Prolixibacteraceae; genus Aquipluma. The sequence continues at coordinate 21 of DAOPZV010000291.1, forward strand.
TTTTTCTTCTTTTCTCCACCAGAAAAGCCTTCGTTCACCGAGCGGTTGGTCAATTCAGTATCGAGGTGAAGCATATCTTTCTTGGCTCGGATCAGTTTCAGAAATTCGCCTGCGGTAAGTGGCTCCAAACCTTTAAATTTGCGGTGCTCGTTCACGGCTGCCTTGATGAAACTAATCATCGGCACTCCCGGAATTTCAACCGGATACTGAAAACTGAGGAACAAGCCACTGCGCGAACGATCTTCAGGCGATAATTCGAGCAAATCCTGTCCCATATAGGTCACTTCGCCTCCCAGAACTTCGTAATCTTCTTTTCCGGCCAACACATTAGCCAAAGTACTCTTTCCTGAACCATTTGGCCCCATGATAGCGTGGACTTCACCAGCTTTTACTTCGAGGTTGATTCCTTTCAGGATTTCTTTGCCCTCAACCGAGGCTCGTAAATTCTTTATTGATAGCATGTCTTTCGTTTCAAGTTTCAAGTTCCAGATTTCAAGTTGATCCTGAACTTGCGTTATTTTGATTTTGGTTATATACAATCTTGAGTCTTGAATATTAGAATCTTGAAGTGTTTTTGTTCCGAAGGTTCTTCCCAAATTCAAGATTCGCCATTCTAATCTTCCAATATTTTTTACCCCACGCTGCCTTCCAAACTGATCTGTAACAGTTTCTGTGCTTCAACGGCAAATTCCATTGGCAGCTTGTTCAGTACTTCTTTGGCGTAACCGTTTACAATCATTCCAATCGCGTCTTCCGTAGAAATTCCGCGCTGGTTGCAATAGAAAATCTGGTCTTCGCCAATTTTCGAGGTGGTGGCTTCGTGCTCCACAATGGCCGATTTGTTGGCCACTTCGATGTACGGGAACGTGTGCGCACCACAGGTCGATCCAAGCAAAAGCGAGTCGCACTGCGAGAAATTGCGGGCATTTGTAGCTCCGGGCAACACTTTTACCAATCCACGATAGGAGTTGTCGCTGTGTCCGGCTGAGATCCCTTTCGAAACGATGGTGCTTTTCGTGTTTTTACCGATGTGAATCATCTTGGTGCCCGTGTCGGCCTGCTGATGATTGTTGGTCAAGGCAACCGAATTAAATTCGCCCACCGAGTTGTCGCCCATCAGCACGCAGCTTGGGTATTTCCAGGTAATAGCCGAACCGGTTTCCACCTGAGTCCAACTAATTTTCGACGATTCGCCGCGGCAGATGCCACGTTTGGTTACGAAGTTGTAAATTCCGCCTTTGCCTTCCTTGTCGCCCGGATACCAGTTTTGTACGGTCGAGTATTTCACTTCGGCGCGATCCATGGCAATGATTTCGACCACTGCGGCGTGCAACTGGTTTTCGTCGCGCATTGGTGCGGTACAACCTTCGAGGTAGCTCACGTAGCTATCGTCGTCGGCAATAATCAAGGTCCGTTCAAACTGTCCGGTTCCGGCGGTATTGATGCGGAAATAGGTCGAAAGCTCCATCGGGCAGCGAACACCTTTCGGGATGTAGCAGAACGATCCGTCGGAGAAAACCGCCGAATTCAGCGCTGCAAAGAAATTATCGGTCGTTGGAACCGACATTCCGAGATACTTTTTCACCAATTCGGGATGTTCCTGAAGCGCCTCGCTGAACGAGCAAAAAATGATGCCCTTTTCAGCCAAAACGGTTTTGAAAGTGGTGGTTACCGAAACACTGTCCATTACCACATCCACAGCAACTCCGGCCAAATGCTTTTGTTCTTCCACCGGAATGCCCAGTTTTTTGAAAGTTTCCAATAATTCAGGGTCAACTTCATCCAAACTCTTGTATTTTGGGCTGGTGCGTGGTGCGGCGTAGTAAATGGTCTCCTGAAAATCGATCGGTGGAATGCGCAGGTAGGCCCATTCCGGAGCTTTCATTTTCAGCCATTCTCGGTAGGCTTTAAGGCGGAACTCGAGCATAAATTCGGGTTCGTTCTTTTTGGCCGAAATCAAACGGATGATGTCTTCATTCAGCCCTTTCGGGATGACATCCGTATCGATATCTGTCACAAAGCCGTATTCGTATTCTTTTGACGTTATGTCGTTTAATAATTTATCCTGATTTTCCATCTTTTTCTGTTTTCTGTCGTCTTGAACACTCAAAACAACAATCAATCACCCACTCGGTTTAAAATGAATTGCAAAGATAAGGAAGTAAAGCTATTTTTGCCGAATGTTTGGAGGTAATAAATACCTTTAAGTCTTAATTTTTAACATGGAAGAAACGAAAAAACATACACAGCTGGCCGATTTAGGCGAGTTTGGATTGATCAGCCGCCTGACCGATAAAATTCAGTTGAAAAATGAGAGTTCGGTGAAAGGTGTTGGCGACGACGCGGCGGTGCTGAGCTACCCCGATAAGAAAATTGTGGTCACCACCGATTTGCTGACAGAAGGCATTCATTTCAACCTGATGTATGTTCCGCTGAAGCATTTGGGCTACAAGGCGGTGGTGGTGAACCTTTCCGATGTATTTGCCATGAATGCCACTCCACGGCAGATTACGGTTTCCATTGCACTTTCGGCCAAGTTTTCGCTGGAAGCCATTGAAGAATTGTACTCCGGAATTCATTTGGCCTGCGAAAAATATGGCGTCGACCTGATTGGCGGCGACACCACTTCTTCGCTCACCGGACTAACGATCAGCGTTACGGCCATTGGTGAAGCTGGAGAAGAAGAGTTGACCTACCGTAGCGGCGCCCAGGTAAACGATTTGCTTTGCGTGTCGGGCGATCTGGGTGGCGCATACATGGGCTTGCAGCTGCTTGAACGTGAAAATGAAGTTTTTAAAGTTAACCCGAAAGCTCAACCGCAATTTGAGGGATACAACTATATTTTGGAACGCCAGCTTAAACCAGAAGCCCGAGGAGATATTGTCCGTTTGCTGAATTCGCTGGGAATTAAACCGACCTCTATGATCGATATTTCCGACGGACTTTCTTCTGAAATCCTTCACCTGTGCAAAAACTCTAAGGTAGGCTGCAATCTGTATGAAGAAAAAGTCCCACTTGATCAGCAGACCAAACGCATGGCCGAAGAGCTGAACATCAATCCATTGGTAGCAGCTTTAAATGGCGGCGAAGACTACGAACTGTTGTTTACCGTTCCGATTGACAAATACGATTTGGTGAAGAAGGAATTCGACTTTAC
>DAOPZV010000292.1:0-3165 GCA_035353575.1 Prolixibacteraceae bacterium
AAATATCCAATACTCAATAACCAAATTCCAACATTCAAAACCTTAGCAACCGAAAACTTGGAACTTGAAACCTGGAACTTTAAACTATTATGACCGCATCAACCGGGCAAACCTGCCGACAGGCATCGCATTTGATGCAGAGGTCAGTGATCACCTCGTGCTTTTCGTGGGGTTTGAACAGAATAGCTTCGGTCGGGCATTTCTGCGCGCATTTGGTACAGCCGATGCACAAATCATTGATCTGGTATTTGATCAGGTTCTGGCATTTGCCCGACGGACATTGGCCGTTGATGTGTGCCAGATATTCGTCGCGGAAATACCGCAGCGTGGACAAAATCGGGTTTGGCGCTGATTTTCCCAATCCGCACAAACTGCCTTTTTTCGTCCAGTCGGCCAGGTATTCCAGTTCATCCAAATCTTTTTCGGTTCCTTTTCCTGAAGTAATTTTATTCAGGATTTCTAACATCCGCTTGGTTCCCACGCGACAGAAAGTACACTTTCCACACGATTCGTTTTGGGTAAACGACAGGAAATAACGGGCAATGTCAACCATACAATCGTCTTCGTCCAAAACCACCAAACCGCCGGAGCCCATCATCGCACCCACTTTCAGGAGCGATTCGTAATCGATGGGCGTATCGTACAGCGATGCAGGGACACAACCTCCTGAAGGTCCTCCAATCTGCACCGCTTTGAATTTTTTGCCATTCTGAACGCCACCGCCAATTTCTTCCACAATCTGACGAACGGTGATTCCCATCGGGACCTCGATCAGGCCGCCGCGATTCACTTTTCCGGCAAGGGCAAAAACCTTGGTACCTTTGCTCTTTTCGCTTCCGATACCGGCAAATTTGTCCGATCCTTCGCGAATGATGTACGAAACCTGTGCAAAAGTTTCGGTATTGTTGATCAGGGTCGGCTTCTTCCACAAACCGCTGGCAGCAGGAAAAGGCGGGCGACTGCGCGGAAATCCGCGATGCCCTTCGATGGATTCCATCATGGCCGATTCCTCGCCACAGACAAATGCACCAGCTCCTTCGTAAATGCTCATATCGAACGAGAATCCGCTACCCATAATATTTTCGCCCAGTAAATTATGCTCGCGACAGTTGATCAGCGCCTGACGAATGCGTTTCACCGCCAGCGGATATTCGGCACGGATGTAGAAGAAACCTTCGGTTGCACCGACTGCTTTGGCTGCAATCACGGCACCTTCAATCACCCGGTACGGGTAAGATTCGAGCAACATGCGGTCCATGAAAGCGCCGGGGTCGCCCTCGTCGCCATTCACAATCAGGTATTTTTCGGCGGCGTGATTGTGCGCGACCAAATCCCATTTCAATCCGGTTGGAAAACCTGCACCACCACGGCCCCGCAATCCGCTATCCTTGACGGTTTCGATAATTTTTTCAGGAGAAAGCTCGAACAGGCACTTTTTCATAGCCACAAAACCTTCGTGCCGTTTGTATTCCTCAATGTCAAGCGGATTAATGATTCCGCGATACTGGGTTGCAATCGGAATTTGGCGATCAAGAAAATTGGACACCTGCTTTTCGCGGGCATCAATGACATATTGTTTCACCCCGTCCCAAACGGTGTCAGTTTGCACCTTTTCAAAGAAATTGTAGATCGAATTTTTCAGTTTATCGCCCAACCCCAGCGGTTTGAAATGCGACGAAATGATGCCTTTGATTTCTTCCGGCTTCACTTTGGCATAAAGGGTCGATTTTCCATTTTCAGGAATAACCTCAACCAGCGGAACCTGATGGCACATGCCCACGCAGCCCACATTTTTCAGGCTGATGCGAATCCCAGTGTTGGCAACGGTTTCTTCCACTGCCTTTTTTACCTCTTCGCTACCCGAAGCCACGCAACACGACCCTAAACCAATGCGTATTTCGCCCTGAATTTCAGAGCCGTCGGAATGCCTGAATTTGCCTTTTCCGGCGGTAGCGGCACCTTCGTGCGTTTCGAAATCGGCAATGATGCTGCCAACTTTATCCGAAGCCACATGTCCGTATGTAATCTCGTCGATTTGGACGACGGGAGCCAGTGTGCAACAACCGAGGCACGACACTTTTTCGATGGTGTAAGTCATCGAAGCATCAGTCTCTTGGTTACCGGTCAAGTTGAAATGACGACGCAACGCATCGTAAACCTGTCCGGCACCTTTCACGTGACAGGCCGTTCCCACACAAACTTTCACAATGTGTTTGCCCACCGGATGCATTCGGAACTGCGAGTAAAACGATGCAACCCCGACAATTTGCTCCGGCGTGATATCCGTTTTTTCGCACACGTATTTCAGGGCTTCCTCGGGAAGGTAGTTGAAGGTTGTCTGAATCGCCTGCAAAATGGGAATGACCGACTTAGCCGCCGTTCCCTTTTCGGCAATAATCTGATCAACCGTTTGTTGTATGTTTTTGATTTCGCTCACTTTTGCTTCTATTTTGTTTTCAATCCGTCAGCTAAAGCAGACGGCAAAGAATAGTTCGAAAATATTCGCGAGAATGGTCCGTATCCTTTGCTGTTGGTTTTAACCAACGGACATTTGGACATTCTATCCTCCAATGCAATACAGATTATTCATCCCGCGCAGATACACTTTGCCATCCTGGAATATCGGTGAACAAACTGCTTTTTCGCCAATTTCAGGAGTGCCAATCAGCTGATAATCGCGGGTGGCTTTCACGATATAGGTTTTACCTGTCATGTCGGTGATGTACACTTTTCCATCCGCATAAACCGGTGAGGCATAAAACGAACCTCCATACTCCTGACTCCAAAGCTTTTCTCCTGACTTGAAATCGTAGCAAGCCAAAACACCGTAGCTGGTGGCCACATAAAGCATTCCGTTAACCGCCAGTGGACTGGCCACTTCAGGCAAAAACTCATCGGCTTCCCAGGCAATTTCGGGAGTACCTCCACCAATCTTAATTCCGACCAGTTTGGCATACTCGTTGGCGGCAAACACCATTCCGTCGGCATATCCTGCTGAAGGTCCCACTTCGCCTGAAAGGCAGGCAATGTTCCAAAGTTCTTTCCCGGTCTGCGGATCGTAGCCATTTACATTCGGATTGGTTGTCAGAATAAGCTCGGTGCGGCTTCCTGTATTGACCAGAATAGGCGACGACCACGATATTTTCGAGTTTCGCAAAGTTTCCC
>DAOPZV010000293.1:0-3123 GCA_035353575.1 Prolixibacteraceae bacterium
ACATGATGGGCCCGATCATCAATCCGTCGCGCCCAAAGAACCAGTTGGTAGGCGTGTCTGATCTGGAAATTATGGACCTTTACCACCACGTTTTTGCCGACAGCGACCAAAATTACCTGATTGTGCATAGCCTCGATGGCTACGACGAAATTTCGCTGACCGGCGATGCCCGCTATGTTTCGAACCAAACCGAAGACAGTATTTCGCCTGCTCATTTTGGGTTCAGAACAGTTCGTCAGGAAGAACTTTCCGGAGGAAATTCGGTAGAAGATGCAGCAAAGATCTTTAAAAATGTGCTGGAAGGAAACGGAACCGAGGCGCAGCAAAATGTGGTAATTGCAAATGCAGCGCTGGGTATTCAGTGCATTTCGCCGGAAAAATCGCTCGCTGACTGCGTAGCCGAAGCAAGCGAATCGCTGGCGTCGGGCAAAGCGTTGAGTGTTTTAACGAAATTGATGGATTTAAACAAATAGATTGTTTCGTGTTTCGAGTTACAGGTTGCACGTTCATCCTGAAACTCGCAACCCGAAACCCGCAACAGAATTATGACTATACTCGATCAAATAAACGAAACGAAACGGCAGGAAATAGCCAAATCGAAAAAGCTTTTTCCGCAGGAACATTTAATGGCATCGCCGTACTTCGGGCGGAAGTGCAATTCGCTGAAAGCTGCGCTGCTACAGGAAAATGCAAGTGGCGTGATTGCCGAATTTAAACCCAAATCGCCTTCGAAAGGGGTGATTAACGCCAAAGCAGAGGTGACTGAAGTTACGCGCGGCTACGTTTCAGCCGGGGCAAGCGGACTTTCGGTGCTTACCGACGAGGAATATTTTGGCGGCTCAATCGAAAACCTGGCCAAAGCGCGGTTTGCCAATCCTGAAACGCCTATTTTGCGGAAGGATTTCATGCTCGATCCGTACCAAATATACGAGGCCAAAGCGCATGGCGCCGATGTTATTTTGCTCATCGCCGAAAGCCTTTCGAAAGAGTTGCTTCTGGAATTAACCCTGAAAGCCAAAGAACTGGGGCTGGAAGTTTTGGTGGAAGTGCACAACGAAGAGGAACTGGAAAAACTGAATCCGCAGGTGGACATTGTGGGCGTGAACAACCGTGATTTGCGCTCTTTCAAAGTGGATGTGGAAACCTCCGTTCGCCTAAGCAAGCTGATTCCAGACCAGTTTGTGAAGATTTCGGAAAGCGGAATTTCTGGTCCGGCAGCCATCAGCAAGTTGCGCGATGCCGGTTTCCGCGGATTCTTGATTGGCGAAACCTTTATGAAAACCGACGATCCGGCGAGAGTGTGCAAAGTATTTATTGAGAAGTTGAAATAACCTGGTGTCTCCCGTCATCCTGAACTTGTTTCAGGATCAATCAGGACAATAAGCAGATCCCGAAATAAATTCGGGATGACGAAAAGAAATAAAATATGAACGAACTGAGAATAAAAGTCTGCGGAATGCGCGATCCTGAAAATATTTCAGGAGTGGCTGCGGCTTTGCCCGACTTTTTGGGATTTATTTTCTACCCGAAAAGTGCGCGGTTTGTTGGAAACGAATTTTCGGCGGAGCAGCTTGAAAACATTCCGACATCCATCCAAAAAGTAGGTGTTTTTGTGAACGAGCTTCCGGAGAAAGTGATTGAGACTTGCAGGAAACTGAACTTTCAGGTGGCACAGTTGCATGGATCAGAGTCTCCCGAATATTGCAAGCAAATCAAAGCTTCAGGCCTAACCGTTTTCAAAGCTTTTTCGGTTGACGATTCGTTTGATTTCGAACAACTTTCAGGTTATGCTGATGTTTGCGACTATTTTCTGTTCGACACCAAAGGCCATTTGCCGGGCGGAACGGGACAAAAATTCAACTGGACTTTGCTGAAAAAATACACTGGTTCGGTGCCATTTTTCCTGAGTGGCGGCATTGGGCCAGACGATCTGGAAGCCATCCGGAATTTCGAACATCCCCGATGGCACGGCCTGGATGTGAACAGCGGCTTTGAAATCTCTCCGGCATTGAAAGATGTGGATAAGGTTCAGCGATTTATCAGGAAAATCAGGAATATCCAATAACCAATATTGAATATCCAATTTTCAGAACAAATAATAAATAATCATTCATCAATCATACATCATGAGTTATCACGTTAACGAAAAAGGGTTCTACGGCGAGTTTGGCGGGGCATACATTCCCGAAATGATGCGCCCGAACATCGAGGAACTCCGTACGAACTATATGCGGATCATTAATTCGTACAATTTCAGGCAAGATTATATCAGTTTGCTAAAAAACTATGTGGGGCGTCCGTCGCCGCTGTACTATGCCAAGCGGATGTCGGAGCATTACCAGTCACACATTTACCTGAAGCGCGAAGACTGCAACCACACCGGTTCTCACAAAATAAACAACACCATCGGACAGATACTTTTGGCGAAAGAGCTGGGCAAAACCCGCATCATTGCTGAGACTGGCGCTGGTCAGCACGGGCTGGCAACGGCCACCGTTTGTGCGTTGATGGGCATGAAATGTATCGTTTACATGGGTGCCATCGACGTGGAAAGGCAAGCCCCAAACGTGAAGAAAATGCGAATGCTGGGGGCAGAGGTTGTTCCGGTGGAATCGGGCTCCAAAACGCTGAAAGACGCGACCAACGGCGCCATGCGCGACTGGATCAACAATCCAGTCGATACGTTTTACATCATCGGATCGACCATGGGCCCGCACCCTTATCCCGATATGGTGGCACGGTTTCAGTCGGTTATTTCCGAAGAAATTCGATGGCAGCTCGACGAGCAAGCCGGCCGCGAAAAACCAACCCGCGTGATGGCTTGCGTGGGTGGCGGAAGCAATGCCGCCGGGGCTTTTTACCATTTTCTCGACGACGAAGACGTGGAACTGATTGGCGTTGAAGCGGCAGGGAAGGGCGTGGATACGCACGAAACGGCGGCGACCATCACCAAAGGAACGGTTGGCGTTTTGCACAGTTTCCGTTCCTATGTTTTGCAGGACGAAGACGGGCAAATCAACGAAGCGTATTCCATTTCAGCCGGACTGGATTATCCCGGAATTGGCCCTATGCACGCCAATTTGCACAAAACAGGTCGCGCCAAATACATCTGGGCAACCGACG
>DAOPZV010000294.1:0-3122 GCA_035353575.1 Prolixibacteraceae bacterium
TGTTTAACAACCTGTTAAGAGTTTTTAAGGATATACTAAACAAAAAGCAAGGCTTTATCGTTAGTTTCCTCAATGTTATTTCTAAATCGGATTAAAAGACTTAAATGTCTTAAATAGAAAAATTAATTAACTTTGCACCCAAAATTTACAAGCCATGATGAGTTTTATTAAACCTGAAATAAAGATTGACGAGAGTTTCTACAAAGTAGAAGAAATCAGGCAGTTGACCGACGAAACATTCTCGCTGAAATTACCCAAAGCGCGCTTTGCTTTTAAAGCCGGACAGCACATTTCGCTGGGCATAAAAGGCGATTACCAAAGCCGCGAATATTCGATTTACAGCGGCGCCAACGATCAAAATCTGGAAGTTTTGGTAAAAGAAGTGGAGAACGGTTATTTTACCCCAAAACTACGGAAGCTGAAAGCCGGCGATTTGGTTGAGATACATGGCCCATTTGGCAAGTTCGGCATCGAACCAAAAGATGCTGAAAACGGCAAATTTGTGTTTATTGCCAGCGGAACCGGTATTGCGCCTTTCCGCAGCATGGTTCGCACTTATCCTGAAATGGATTACACTTTGATTCACGGTGTGCGCTATTCAACCGAAGCATACGACAAACACGAGTATGCCGACGATCGCTACATTTTGTGCTCAAGTCGCGACAAAAAAGGAACCTATAATGGCCGTTTGACAGGATACCTGAAAGGCTGCACATTTGCTCCGGAAACTCATTTCTACCTCTGCGGAAACAGCGATATGATTTTCGATGCCCTCGAAATCCTGAAAGACAAAGGTTTTGAGCGCGACCAAATTCATTGCGAAGTGTACTTCTAAGCAGCAATATCCAATAATCAATAACAAATAATCAATAATCATTGGGTTAATGAAATACCACCTGATTACATTGGGTTGCCAGATGAACCTGTCGGACAGCGAGCGTGTGGCCGCCGTGCTTGAGAGCATAGGTTATGAGCGCACGGAGAATGAGGATGAGGCGAATCTGCTCGGCATGTTGGCTTGTTCGGTGCGGCAAAAACCCATCGACAAGGTATACAATAAAATTGCCCAATGGAACCGCTGGAAAAACAAGCGAAACCTGATCACTTTCGTGTCGGGCTGTATTTTGCCTGCCGACAAGGAGAAATTCCTGAAGTCGTTCGACCTGATTTTCCAGATGAGCGAACTGGGCCAACTGCCTCAAATGATTCGCGAATATGGCATAGTGACTCCGGCCATGCTGAAGGAAACCCGGCCGGTGATGCCTAAAAACGAGTACATTGCCGAAATGTGGCACATCAAACCCAAGTACCAGTCAACCTACGAAGCTTTTGTGCCGATTCAGAATGGTTGCGACAAGTTCTGCACGTTTTGCGCTGTTCCTTACACCCGCGGTCGTGAGGTTTCGCGCCCTTCAGCAGAGATTATTGACGAGGTGCGCCATTTGGTGAATCAGGGCTACAAATCCATCACGCTTTTGGGCCAGAATGTCAATTCGTACGGTCTGGACAAAAACGGCGAGGAAGTCAATTTTGCTGAATTGCTTCGTCGGATTGGCGAGTTTGGCAAAACTTCAGGAGAAGAATTTTGGGTGTATTTTACCTCGCCCCATCCGCAGGACATGAGCCGCGATGTGATTGAAGTGATTGCCCAATACGATTGTCTGGCCAAGCAAATTCACCTGCCTATGCAAAGTGGCGACGAGCGGGTGCTGATTAAAATGAACCGCCGCCATTCGATGGACAAATACCGCCGCATTGTGGCTGATATTCGCGAACTGCTTCCAACGGCCACGTTGTTTACCGACATCATTGTTGGTTTTACCAGCGAGGGCGAAGCCGAATTCCAGAATACCATTGCTGCGATGAACGAGTTCCGGTTTAACATGGCCTACATTGCCATGTATTCACCACGCCCCGGGGCAGCCAGTTACCGCTGGGAAAACGAGGTTTCGCAGGAAGATAAAAAAGACCGCCATCACCGCCTTTCGGAAGTTTTGAAAGTGCATTCGCGCGAATACAACGAGACACTGGTTGGCAAAACCGTTCGTGTTTTGGTTAACGGAACCGACCGCAAAACAGGTTTTTCAACCGGACTCACCGAAGGAAAAATCAACGTCCGCCTCGATCATTTCGATGCCGCGCTGATGGGAAAAATTGTTGATGTAAAAATTACTTCAGCAGCAGATTTTTCGCTAAGTTGCGAACTTCTGAAAGTGTTCAGTCTCAGTAATCAGTAATTAACAAGTTCGTAGCGAAAGTATCCTTTGCCGTCACATTTATGTGACGGATATGAATTGACAAGAAAATATGCGCCGCAATTTAATTTCTGAAAATAGAACAGTGAATCAAAATCATACCAAAAAAGTCGCATTCAAAACCCTCGGTTGTCGGTTGAATCAGTACGAAACCGATGCGCTGGTGACCGATTTCAGTTCGGCAGGCTACCAGTTGGTTGAGCTCAACCAGTCGCCCGATGTGGTGGTGGTAAATACCTGCACGGTGACCAACCAAAGCGACCAAAAATCGCGGACAACCATCAGTCAGGCTGCACGCACAAATAACAATGCGGTTGTGGTTGTTACCGGCTGCATGGCCAATAATTTCAAGGAAAAGCTGGAAAGTCAGGACAACATTACTTTCGTGGTTGAGAACAGCCGCAAAAGCTCCATTCTTTCGCTGGTCGATGCCCATTTTTCAGGAGAAATACTTCACCCCAACCAGTTGCCGCAGGATGTGTTCCGCTACGAGCCGGTGCGTCAAAGTTTGCATACCCGAAGCGCCGTGAAAATTCAGGATGGCTGCGACAATTTCTGCACGTTTTGCATCATCCCGATGGTGCGTGGCCGCGCTGTTTCGCGTTCGGTTGAGAGTGTGCTCGAAAATGTTCGGAAAACCATCGACAATGGCTTCAGGGAAATTGTGGTAACCGGCGTCAACATTGGCCGATATGAATATGAAGGACACCGGTTCGAGAATCTTCTGGAGAAAATTCTGGAGATTCCGGGCGATTTCAGGGTGCGTATTTCGTCGCTCGAACCCGATGGTTTTGGCGACCGTTTTGTGGAGCTTTTTCAGCACCCGAAACTAATGCCGCACCTGCATTTGTGCCTGCAAAGCGGGTC
>DAOPZV010000295.1:0-3113 GCA_035353575.1 Prolixibacteraceae bacterium
CGTTTGTGACGAGCGAAAAGGGAATGCCGCGAATTAAGTTGTACGATCAGCATGGCCAATTTGTGGGAGTAGTTGCTGCACCCAATTCGTTCACCGGATCCTTGGCACCCGACATCGCTGTAGATAAAAAAGGCCGCGTGGTGGCACTCGATTTTGAGCGTAACCAGGTTCGTATTTTTGGGCGAAAATAAGGATTAGGCTCAGGAGAAGAAAGAAAAAATTTAGTTAAGAAGCAAAATCCCGTAGGGATGAGAAATGAATAACCACGGGTTTTAACCCGTGGAAAAGAGAAACGAAAGATAACCCGTCCGCGCGAAAGTGATGAAAAGAGAGATTGCCAAATTTCGGATGGAATGGAACAAATGCTGGATAGGATGACAAAAATGAAAGAAACAAAAAACACACGGCGCGAATTTTTCAGGAAGGCTGCCCAACTGACCTTTCTGTCGGCTATGGTTGGCGGCTCGGCTTATTTGCTGGCTAGAGACCGGGTTGATCTTCAGGGCTGTTCCGATACGCAGTTCTGCCGGAGTTGTCAGAAAATAAACACCTGTTCGTTGGATCAGGCAAAAAATTTCAGGAAAAATGAGCGATAAAATCACCACCAAAGGAATGGAGCGTCGTCGGTTTATCCGCACGAGCATGCAAATGGCTTTGGCTGTTTCGTTAGGAGGTGTGGCTGGCTATTCGCTCCTGAAATCGACCTCGAAAAAAATGGTTTGGCAGATCGACCCGTTTAAATGCGTGCAGTGCGGCCGTTGCGCCACCGAATGCGTGATGACTCCATCGGCGGTGAAATGCGTTCATGCCTACGCTTTATGCGGTTATTGCGACCTGTGTGGCGGTTACCTGAAACCCGACCCGAATGCGCGTACAACGGCCGCCGAAAATCAGCTTTGTCCAACTGCGGCAATCAAGCGCCAATACATTGAAGAACCGTATTTCGAATATGTGATTGATGAGAAATTGTGTATCGGCTGTGCCAAGTGTGTTGCTGGGTGTACCTCGTTCGGAAACGGATCGCTGCACTTGCAAATCAGGCACAACGAGTGCAAAAACTGCAACGAATGTGCCATTGCGAGAGTTTGTCCGGCCGAGGCATTTCAGCGCGTTCCCTACGATACACCGTACATGATAAAAGGCGGATTTACCAAAGACAGCGCAGCAAAAACAATAGAAAAAAAAGGATAAACCGAGCTACAATCTACAAGTATCAAGCTTCAAAAATTCTTGATACTTGAATCTATATTTTAAAAGACTATGACTCAACTAAAACGATATTTTTTACTGATATGTATCCTGATTTACACGGCGCTTCAGTCTTTTGGGGCTGCCGAAGCCAAGCAACGATTCCCAAAGCCTGAGTTTGCCAACGGATACACTCAGCCAAATACAACTGCACCATCTCCACGATTTGCATTTTTAGAGTATTTTGATGTTTTCATGTTGCTGGTGGTTTTGTCGGTTACAACCTGGTTTGTGCTAAAAAAACGTTCGCGACGGGGTGTTTTCTGGATGTCTGTATTTTCGCTGCTTTACTTCGGATTTTACCGCGAAGGTTGCATTTGCTCCATTGGGGCAATCCAGAATGTGGTTTTGGCGCTGGTCGATCCAACTTATGCCATTCCGCTTACCGCTTTGTTGTTTTTCCTGTTGCCACTGGCTTTTGCGCTTTTCTTCGGACGAACTTTTTGCGCCGGAGCCTGTCCGCTGGGTGCCATTCAGGATATCATCGTTTTAAAACCGATTGAATTGCCCAAGTGGATTCAGAAAGTTTTGGGCTTGATACCCTACTTGTATTTGGGCTTAGCCGTGTTGTATGTGGCAACCAAATCGGAATTCATCATTTGCCGGTACGATCCATTTGTCGGGCTTTTCCGCTTCGATGCACCGTTCGATATGCTCATTCTGGGCATCTTGTTTTTGGCTGTTGGCGTGTTTGTTGCCCGTCCGTATTGCCGATTCTTTTGTCCGTATGGTGTGTTGCTGGGCTGGATGTCGAAGTTCTCGTCGCGCCACATGTCGATAACGCCTGCTGCTTGTATTCAGTGTAAGTTGTGCTCCAACTCGTGCCCGTTTGGCGCGATCGACGAGCCGGTAGCCGAAACCGGGAAACGCCGCAGCAATGTGAACCGCCTGATGACCTACTTTATTCTACTTCCGTTGTGGATTGGTATTGGCGGATTTGCAGGTTCGATGGTACATGTTCCGCTGTCGAAGTTCAACAAGACGGTTTACCTGGCCGATCAAATTATTGAGCATCCTGAAGTAAAGAACGATCCCAAAAATATTGATGTGCGTACCTTCCTCGGTTCAGGAAAATCGACCGAGCAACTGATTCAGGAAGCACACGATATTCAGCGCCAGTTCTACAGGGGAGGATGGATTCTCGGTGGTTTTATGGGCCTGATTATTGGCACCAGCCTGATCAACCTCTCGAAATTCAGGAGAAGGGAAGATTGGGAACCCAACAAAACCAATTGCCTGAGTTGTGCCCGCTGCATGGACTATTGCCCGGTGAAGAAAGAGGCATAGAGCATGGGGCAAAGAGCGCGGAGAATGAAAGGCAATGAAATGAACTCGGATAATCAAACTGCATCACTGCAAAACTGGAATACAACTTTGACAACCCGACAACAATTACAACAACAATAACCAAAATATAATGACCGTTTCAACCAATACTAAAATCAAATTAGCCCGTCAGGTGGCGATTATTGCAGGAGGCTTCGCGCTGTTGCTGGCCGTTTTGCTGATTGCCAATTTCATCCAGACCAAGCTGAATAACCCCATCGAGAATAAAACCATTCCGGCGCTGGTGAAGCGATTGAGCGAAAACCCTTCGGACGAAGCGTTGAAAGCCGAAATCCGGGCTTTTGACCTGATGGCCCGCAAGGCGTATTTTACCAGCCAATGGCAATTGCGAACCGGTGCTTACCTCATGTTTCTGGGACTGATTATTTCCATATTGGCTGTTCGTTATATTTTGGCGGCCAAATCGAAATTGAACGAAATTGATCCGGCAAACGAAGCAAAAGGTCTGGATAAACTGGTCGCTCAAAAATGGGTGATTTATGTGGGCTCGGGCCTGGTTGTCATCGCCGTTGTTTCCG
>DAOPZV010000296.1:0-3105 GCA_035353575.1 Prolixibacteraceae bacterium
GTAAATCTGGTTGGTAATTCAACTTATGATGAAACTTCATTTACAGAAGGATTTGGATTTTGGCATTTTGATAGAGATAGGTTTAATCAGTTCCCGGGGCATGAAACAACATTTTCCTACGGATTGAGGACCACGGGCTTGTCTATCGGTCCAAAAATTGGGTATTCGTTTGCCCCGAATCTGGTTGGAGGCATCGATTGTAAATACAAGTGGAACAGGCTTTCGAGTGCTTCTTCGGATGACTATCCCGATCGGTTTCGTACTGGCCAATTCGGGATTTTTGTCAGAAAGTATTTTGGTCATCATGCTCTGAGTCCTTTTATCGAAGGAGGTCTTGGTAGTGGAACCACTCATGTTGCGTACTGGAGTACTTCTCCAGGAGGAGGACACTATAAAGTCTCCTATAAAAGAGACTTGTTTTATGCTTATGGAGCAGGTGGAATTTCGTATTCCGTCAAACCGAAGTTTTGCATTAATTTATATGTGAAAGCGCAACATACCAAAGATACTCCGGTTAATACAAGTAATTATAGCACTAGTGAAAATAAAATCTTGGATACCAATGTAGCTTTGGTTCTATCTTTCAGCTATTTCCTGAAACCTAAATCAAAATAGTAGCCGGAAAAACTTTTTGTAACAAACCAGAATTCCTTTATTCCAGTCAAGCCTTTTAATGGGAGAGAGGCCAATTAACTTCCGTGCATGATTTACATTTTCAAGCGAAATTGGTTCGGCTGAATCTTTGAGAAGAGCTTTAATCAGGAAAACTGTTTTTAAGGATGAGCCTTTGAACCGAACAGTATGTTTCACATCGCGTGAAGGGTGCAGGTGAATATATCGTTCGTCCTCATTTCCCAGCCTGACAATCCATTCCGAAGAATCGGGCAGTTGAAGTTTGCGGTACCCATTGTGGGCATTCAGCCAGCGGGCCAAATCTTCTTTTGAGAAAACCTTTTCCTCCTTTAAAATGCGGATTATTTCTTTACCGATAGCTTCCGGGGACATTTCCCCGGTATAAACGTCATTGTAGTTGTTGCAAACGGCATCGAGCGAACTGATAATCTCTTCGGGAGAGGCATTGGCTAGAATGTCAAGCATGAAATTCCGGTGATGTTTCAACGGGTTGAACCGGATTGGAATCGGTATGTCGGCTTCTATATTCATAATTACCCCTTTACCTTAATCCCTTAAATAATTCGAACAAGTAACCCTGTCTAAGGTAAATGGTTTGCAATGAATTTTAACTCGCCAGTCTGTCAAAATTTAAGTGTCAATATTGCATTGTTTATGCCTTTTTGGTCTATTTTCTGAATGGCTTGGAATTTGTTTGTATCAGGCCGTTGTCCAGCTATGAATTTTCGTAACCGAACACACTTATTTTTTATATTTCATTTAAATAATAGGAGGTTCTAATTATGGGAGCTGCAGGAAACAAAAAGCCCAAAAAAGACAAATCTGCGAAACATGGTAAACATGTCCCTTCTTATCAATTAGTTCAAGAAGCAACAAAACCAGAGTTCGACGATTTCAAGAAAAAGAAATGATAATCCTTAACGTTATCAGAGAGTTAGGCTGAGTGTTTGATTACTCAGCCTAACTTTTTTATCCGTGCCACGGACGGGTTCGCTGTGTATTTTTAATGCAGTCGATTGCAGTATTTACATTGCTCACCACCTGAAAATCGAACATCCCCACGCAAATAAAATCGGCTCCGTTGTCGTATGCCCATTTAAAGCCGTCTTTCGGTTCGATAGCTCCGGCAGCCAGCACTTTAAATCCCATCACAGGAACAGTGGCCTTGCTTACAAAATCTACGGTTCGCTCCGGAAACAGGCAGAACATGTTGTTGTGAAAACGGTTGTGATCAAGATAATTTTTGCCGTCAACCTCAAACGGGACGCGGTATTCGCGTGGGTGAGCCGACCAGTATTGATCGTGGTGCATGGTTTTCATGTAATAATCCGGAATAATTCCTTCATCTGCACAGGCAATCAGCGATTCAACCGAATGGGCTGCCAGTCCGGCCGTGTAACCTTGTGCCCGAATGTGTTCGATCATTTCGTGGATCACTTCAATTTTGTGGTCGCGCACCAGCCAGTCGCACCAGTTTCCCTGCACCTGAATGATATCGACACCATAATCAATCGCCTTATCGATATTCGCGAAATACAGGTTCTTATTGGTATTTGGCCCCACTTCTGCCAGCTTTTTATTGTCCAGATTTGGATGGACCTGCGAAATGACCTTGATTTTGCTTCCGGTAATTTTTTTGTATTTAGCCAGAAGTGGATTTGATGGAAACCCAATATTGATGGTGTTAATTCCGGCTTTTTCGGCGAGCATCAGCGTTTCGTAAACTTTTTGTTCGGTGTTGTAGGCCTTGAAAAGCGTGTCGGCATAAATCAAATCGCGGGCGTGCGACCATCCGCCAATCAGGTTACCGCCCGCCACCAAACGACTGATTTCGTGTTTCCCAATTTTCCCCTTCGGAAGTTCGCCTTTTAACTCGTTCAGAGCGGTTTGTTTCACCTGAATGGTAGCGCCCGACATCACATCCACGCCATAAGTTTTGAAATTGCTTACAGCACCAATTCCCATAGCACCCAAGACTGGCAGAGTAGCCAGATTTTTCAAGGCTTCGCGGCGCGATTCACTTCCTGTTATTTCTTCAGGCTTGGCTTTTTTCTTCCTGAAAAATTCAATCAGCGAATCGATGGAAAATCCTTTTTCACGATAAAAGAATAAGAGAAGCAGGGCAGTGGCCTCAATAAATAGTTTATCGACAATGAAAATATGCCCGTCGGCAGCGCTAATCAGTGGATTGCCAAACGGAGGATAAGCAAAATAGTAGAGTGTAAGCAAAAGTGCACCGCAGATTGATGCTAACCGGCTGAAAAATCCGATGAAAAGGGCTAATCCGATCAGGAGTAGTCCGTACATATTTAGTAGGTCGGTTACCTTCAGAATAGCCGGAGAACTGGCCAGTGCATGGTAGAATCCGGATAAAAATCCGGAGGTATTCAGTAAATAACTGGAGGCCGTCCAGTTGCCCTGAAGTATTTTCGATAATCCCTCGTAAATGAAATGCCAGCCAATGGCTACGCG
>DAOPZV010000297.1:0-3100 GCA_035353575.1 Prolixibacteraceae bacterium
CGAAAATGGCAAATACCAGTCGGCCGGTTTTAAAGTAAGCATGAATTTGAAGTAGAAAGTTCATCACAGATTACACCGATTGGCACAGATTGAGATTTGAAAAGAACGACGAGCGTCATCGCGAGCAGAGCGAAGCGATCTTTATCTTGACTCTGTAGAAGTACCTTTTGTCAAGTTCGCCTTTAGACCTAACAGGTTTCCAAAACCTGTTAGGTCTGTTACAGGATAACGATTGATTTTTCACACAGAAGAAATCCCATTTCGAAGAAAGGGCATTTGGTGTAAATGCCTGATTCAGCGTTCAGGCGTTCCGAAGCGTGCTCTCTCTACATAGAATGCAATCATCGCCAAACAGAAGCCTTTCCGCGCTGTTCGGAAGCAATTCTCCGCCACACGGAAGCAATTTGCGACCTCCGCAAATTGCTTCCGTGTGGCGACCCAAATCTTCTAACCTGCGGTTAATTGCATCTAAGAAGTGAGTCATTCGTTCTGGTCGGCGGCAAGTATCGGCAGTGCGATCGGATTTTTCTCCGTATCGGTGGTGCTACAAATTTAAATTCCAGTTTAGAATCAATCTGTTCGACATAAATTTTGCAGGAAGAAGGGAATGTGGTAATTTGCAGGGGGAAGATTGGAGAATTTTCAGAAGCATTCAAAATAATTCGACTAGTTTAGGTTATCAAATTTTTGACAAGCTGTATTAAAAGTATGGGCACAACAGAGCAAAACAAGATTGGATTTCTAGATATATTAACTATCGTGCTGTCAATATATGTTTTAGTTGCGTTGCTAATAGATACTTTCTTTGCGTTACCTACAGAGATTTCAAACGTATTAATGACGATTGATAACGGTATTTGCTTCATTTTTTTGATTGATTTTCTCGTTAGATTCTTTTACGCAGAAGATAAACTTAAATTCATGAGGTGGGGTTGGATAGATTTACTTTCTAGTATTCCTTATGTTGAAATATTAAGAACCGGAAGATTATTTCGTTTGATAAAGTTGCTTAGAGTTTTAAGAGCTTTTCGCTCAACCAGAATTTTGATAAAACATATTTTCAAAAGTAAAATTAAAGGAACAATGACTGCGGTTGTAATAATTACAATCCTAATTGTCATTTTCTCATCAATCTCTATACTTGTCGTCGAAACAGATCCGAACAGCAATATAAAGACTTCGGAGGATGCATTATGGTGGACAATAGAAACGGTAACTACTGTTGGCTACGGTGACAAATATCCTGTTACGAGCGAAGGTCGATTAATTGGTGTAATTGTAATGATCGTGGGTGTAGGACTATTTGGAACATTTACAGGCTATATTGCAACGTTATTTACGGAAGAAAAGAGACTTGAAAATGAGTCGAATGAAAAATACTCCAATTAGAGCCACTACCAGCTAATCCCAATTTTCAATCCTGATTTTCTCTGTGGTTTTAACCTCCGCCAAAATCAACCAAATTTGCATAGCGCATGATCAAATTGTTCAAACTTTTGTTTTATTGGGTAAACAAAGTAAATTGAAACGTAAAAACTGACGATGGAAACCAAAAAAACTGCCGTTATCCTGATTAACGTGGGAACGCCCGACGAGCCCAAAGTACCCGCTGTTCGCCGCTATTTATCCGAGTTTTTGAACGACCGCCGCGTGATCGACATCCCGCTGGTGCTGCAAAAGATATTGGTCAACCTGATCATTGTGCCCTTCCGTGCACCCAAATCTACAAAACTATATCAGCATTTATGGACCGAGAAAGGCTCTCCACTGCTGTATTTCTCAGAATCAGTTCAGTCGGGTTTGCAGGCTAAACTTGGTGCTAAAGCCGATGTTTTCATGGCCATGAGGTATGGTAATCCGTCGATTGGCAAAGCATTGTCGGCGATTAAGGCCGGTAATTACGACCGCCTAATTGTTTTTCCTCAGTTTCCGCAATATGCCTCGTCAACCAACGGAACAGCCATTCAGGCAGTAATTGATCAAATCAGAACATGGAATACAATTCCCGAAGTAAGCGTGATCAACCAGTTTTACGATCATCCGGCGTTCCTCGAAGCTTTTGCTGCTCGTATAAAATCATACAATCCGGAAAGTTTTGATCATGTTGTATTCACCTATCATGGTTTGCCCAACCGGCATCTGGAAAAGAATCATCCGCACGAGTCGATAGCAACCTGCAATTGCGAAACCCAGTTGCCTGAATTTGGCAAGTTTTGTTACAAAGCCACTTGCTACCAAACCACACGCGAACTGGCGCAAATTCTTGGTTTGAGTAAAGACAAATATTCGGTTTCGTTTCAGTCGCGGCTTTCGAACAACTGGATGACGCCGTTCACCGATAAAAACCTGATGGACCGAGCCAAATCGGGGTGCAAAAATGTGTTGGTTGTAGCGCCGTCGTTTGTAGCAGATTGCCTCGAAACTACTGTTGAGATAGGCTATGAATATAAGCAAATGTACGAGCGAGAAGGTGGCGAGAGACTACAAATGGTCGAAAGTTTGAACGACTCACCGGAGTGGATCAACGCTATGGACGAAATTCTGAAGCCTTACTTACAATAAAAAGAGGTTTCACCCATGGGTGAAACCTCTAAATAAACTTGTTGAATTGATTGATTTGTATGTAATACAACCGAAGTTGTGTTTACCCTACCAAATTCCTGAAAATTTCTGAAACTAAATGTAAAGACAGTGATAAGCCACTTGTCCGTTAGCTTTTACTTTAAATTTAACGTCTTTGGCAACAACAAACGTTTCGCCTTTCAGATAAGTTGTCCAAACGGTTTCGCCCGGAAGCATAACGTCTAAAACGCCACTGGTTACGGTCATGTGTTCGATGGTGCCAGTTCCAAATTCGTACTCGCCGGCTTCCATTACACCAATGGTTGCAACTCCTTCCACATTCTCGAGTGCTATCGATTTTACTGTGCCTCCGAAATATTCATTTACTTTCAGCATGTTTGTCTTTTTTTATATTTTGACGCAAATGTAAACAGTAGTAACAAATAGTTGCACTTTTTTCTGTATCATGGCCGGATTTATTGATGAAAAGTTCAGGAGAAAAGGTAATCGGATTTGAGAATTTGAAAACAAAAATGGT
>DAOPZV010000298.1:0-3099 GCA_035353575.1 Prolixibacteraceae bacterium
AAGGCATTCACAAAAAAGTCGTATGAAAACAGTTCAATGATTGTGCCCATGATGTTCGTGTTCGTCGTGTTGTTTCAGTACGGTATGCGGAATGTTTCCGTGCGTTATAATTTGCAACGGACAATTGTACGAAGCCAGTTGTTCTTCGGAAATGATGTTGCTGGGGTGGTGGTGCACGGTGCGGTTTACGCAGGCAATGGTCTTTACAAAAAATGAAATGGTTCCCACGTCGTGCGAAATCAGGAGAATGGCCATTTGCTCGTTCAGTTCTTTCAGCTTGAGGTACAATTCGCCCTCAAAATTGTTGTCAACGTAGGTGCTGGGTTCGTCCAGAATCAGGAGTTCCGGCTGGTTCATCAGGGCCCGGCACAAAAATACGCGTTGCATTTGCCCGCCCGAAAGTTCGCCAATGGCTTTGTTCCTGATGTGCGAAATTCCCATTTCGGCAAGCAATGCTTCGGCTTTTTCCTTTTCTGCCGTGTTTTTATGGAATGACGAGAATAATGCTGAATTGGCTTTCCCGGAGCGCACCACGTCGATTACCGAAATCGGGAACCGTTTGTCGATCTGGTTCACCTGAGGCAAATAGCCAATGTTGGTTTTGCTGATGAGCATATTCATTTCGCCAGAAGCGGGTTTGATCAGCCCCAAAATGGTTTTGATCAGCGTGGTTTTTCCGCCGCCATTGGGGCCGATAATGCCAATAAAGTCACCCGAGAACACTTCGAAAGAAACATTCTCGAGCACGATATTTTTATCGTATCCGGCTGACAAATCTTTTAATTCAAGCAGTTTTTTCATTGCTGTGCGGCAATTTTTTCGGTAATGTCTAGCATTTGCTTTTCCCAATTGTAATCGAGCGGGTCGATAACCAAAACTTCGCCGTTGATTTCGTGCGCCATTTGCTGGGCAAAGGCAGTATCAAATTCCTTCTGGATAAAGATAACCCGAATATTTTGCTGATGAGCCAAATCAACAATTTCTTTCATGTGTTTGGGCGATGGCTCTTTGCCGTCGAGTTCCATCGGTATTTGTTCCAGCTTAAACTGACGGGCAAAATAGGCGAGTGCCGGGTGAAAAATCAGGATATTCCGGTTTTTGAGCGGAGCAAGTTTTTGATCTATTTGAGCCGAAAGACCGTCTATTTTCTGGATAAAGGCATCGTAGTTTTTTGAGAATTCGGCGGCGTGTTCCGGATAACTTTTCAGTAAAGTTTCCAATGTATGTTTTGCCAATGTTTTCACCTCGGCAGGTGCCAGCCAAACGTGCGGATCGTAGGCCTCTGCTTCGTGGTGATCGCCTCCCTCGTGTTCGTGCTCACTTCCGGCGATTGGCAAAATGCCTTCCGACGAATTCACAATAAGCAAATCTTTGTTGATCTCAGCCAGTTTTTCTTTCCAGGCGTCCTCAAATGTAAGCAAGCCAATCTGGAACCAAACTTTCGATTTCGACAGCTCTTTCATTTGCGACGGGAGAATTTCGTAGTTGTGCGGGCTGCTCCCGGGAGGCACCAATATATTCACCTGTAACAGGTTGCCTGCAATTTGCTCAATAAAATATTTCTGCGGAAGTATGCTGACCGTAACGGTGTGTGGCTGCTCCTTTTTTGCGGTTTGGCAGGCTGCAAAGAGAATTAAAAACAAAAAAAGATATTGTTTCATGATGTGTTTTGCTGATTCTGAAGATCAATTAAACATTTTCATCCAAAGATAGTTCGATTTGCCGGAAAGAGGATTTGAAGATGCGAAAATTTGAGAATTTGAAAATGGGGCGTGTTTCTCAAGCAATCAAGAGCCTTTTTCTGAAAACTGTTCACTGAAACAGATCACTTTTTTTTCGTCTTCGGTGGAACCGGATCATATCCATGTGTTCCCCACGGATGGCAATGCAAAATTCGTTTGGTGCCCAGCCAAAAACCTTTGAACGGACCGTGAATTCGGATGGCATCGATGGCGTATTGCGAACAGGTTGGTACATGGCGGCACGAGGCTGGTGTTAGCGGCGAAATGGCGTATTTGTAAAAATAGACCGGAAGCATCAGTACCCACCCCAAAAACTTCAGAATGTATTTTAGAATTGCCTTCATAAACACAAAGATAGAACTAGTTTTTGAAGCAAATATTGGGGAATAAAACTAATCAGTGAAAGCGTATTTAACTGTATTTAGAGGAGCATTGCGAACTACTTTTGTGGCGGCAATTATTTTCATAAAAGGGAGAGGTTCTTCCCAGAACGGAGCACGCTTCAACGAGTGTTGCAGCAGCCATGAATAGAGCTCATCATTGTTGAAATGCTTGCTGATGTCGTGTCCTTCACCTTTCAGCTTGGTGAATTTAATTTCGGCATTTCGCTTTTCGAGTGCTTTTACCATCACTTCGGAGCGGCTGATCGGAATGTCACGATCCGCAGTTCCATGGAAAACCCATGTCGGAATTTTCTGCAATTGATCGGCCCACTTGGGGTCGGCCCCACCACAAAATGGAGCAATGGCAGCGAAGCGGTCGGGCATCCGGTTGGCCAGTGCCCAGGTTCCGAAACCACCCATGCTCATTCCGATAAGGTAAACGCGCGAATCGTCAATTTTTAATTTGGATGCTAATTCGTCGTAAACCGGGTTAAACCAGTCTTCCGAAGACCAGTTTTTGTTCCATGGGCACTGTGGCGAAACCACAATGAAGTCCATCTTTTTACCTTTTTGCAGATAATAAGGCAATCCGTAACGGGTTATGCTTTCGATGTGTTTGCCGCTGGCATGGCGACCATGCAGGTAAAAAATTACCGGCCATTTTTTGTCTGGATATTTGTCGTAATCGGCCGGAAGGCTAAGCATGTAGTTGTATTTCGCTTTTTTAGGAGTTCCCGATGCTTTTACTTTCACAAACGAAAAGCAAAATAAAACACAGAGTAAAATGCTCCTGAAAATATGTATTTGGTATAGCTTCAAAACGTATTATTTTAATGTTTGTGCTGTGAAGCTAGGTATTTTTACTTACAAAACCTGAGATATTAACACTTGTTAGTAAATATTTGCATTTCAAATGCGTTACTTTTTAACGAAAAAACGTGTCTGTCAATCGAATATTGGCAAACACGTTTTTT
>DAOPZV010000299.1:0-3046 GCA_035353575.1 Prolixibacteraceae bacterium
AATCGAGTTCGGCAAACTGCGCATCTTTGGCAATGTCGAGCAATACCGGGCCTGGCCTTCCTGAAAGTGCAATGTGAAAAGCTTTGGCAATAGCTTCCGGAATTTCGTCGGCACTGGTCACCTGGAAATTCCATTTGGTAACAGGCATAGTGATACCCACTACATCCGATTCCTGAAAAGCATCAGTTCCCAGCAGCGGCGAAGCTACCTGACCGGTAATACATACAATCGGAATGGAGTCGATCTGAGCATCGGCCAAACCGGTGATGAGGTTGGTTGCTCCCGGGCCTGAAGTGGCGAAGCAAACGCCCACTTTTCCGGTTACTTTGGCATAACCTTCGGCAGCATGAATAGCGCCCTGCTCGTGGCGAGTTAAATAATGGGTAACTTGTTTGTCGAAATCATACAGCGCGTCATAAATAGGCATGATGGCGCCGCCCGGATACCCGAAGATGGTATCAACCCCTTCCTCTAAAAGTGATAAAATTACAGCTTCTGAGCCGCTAACACGTTGTGTAGCCATATTTTGTTCTTTTTTGTGTTTCCTTATATTTATACAAGTTCGAAGTTCGGAGTGTCTAAAGTTCGGAGTTAAAAACTTTAGGCACTTTAGCTCACTTTAGGCACTCCAAACTCTTTTATTCAATAATTCTTATTGCTCCTCTGTCGGCCGACGAAACCATGCTGGCATAAGCTCTCAAGGCTTTACTTACATAGCGTTCGCGGGCGCCGGGAGTGAAAGCATCTTTCCCTTTTGACGATTCGGCAGCACGGCGAGCTTCCATTTCTTCTGGCGAAATCAGCACGTCAATTTTACGTGATGGAATATCGATCTCGATCAAATCGCCATCCTGAACCAGGGCAATCTCTCCACCGGCAGCGGCTTCAGGTGAAACGTGACCGATTGACAATCCTGAAGTTCCACCCGAAAAACGTCCGTCGGTAATTAACGCACAAGCCTTTCCAAGGTTCATCGATTTGATGTACGATGTTGGATAAAGCATTTCCTGCATACCCGGGCCGCCTTTGGGGCCTTCGTAGCGGATAACCACTACATCGCCCGCCTGGACTTTGCTGCCAAGGATTCCGTTGCAGGCTTCTTCCTGCGAGTGGAAAACCTTGGCGGTTCCTTTAAAATGGTAAACACTCGGATCAACTCCGGCAGTTTTCACGATGCAGCCGTTGCGGGCAATGTTTCCGTAAAGTACTGCCAAACCGCCGTCTTTATTATAGGCATGATCGTAGTCGCGGATGCAACCTTCGGCGCGATCAGTATCCAATTCTTTGTAGTATGCTTCCTGTGAACCCATCACTAAATTGCGACCTCCACCGGGAGCTGATTTGTATTTCTTCAATGCTTTTTCGGTCACATTGGCCGACATTACGTCGTATTGGTCAATGGCTTCGGCAAGCGTTGTTCCATCAGCACGGTTCACCGAAAGTTCGAGCATATTTTGACGTGAAAGTTCGGCGAGAATACCCAAAATGCCACCGGCACGATTTACATCCTCGATGTGGTAATAGCCGTTTGGCGCTACTTTACACAGGTTTGGCGTTACTTTCGACAATTCGTCGATGTCTTTCATCGTGAAATCAACTTCGCCTTCGGCAGCAATGGCCAAAATATGAAGAACCGTATTGGTCGATCCGCCCATGGCAATGTCGAGTTTCATCGCATTCTGGAAAGCGGCGCGTGTAGCAATATTTCGCGGCAATACTTTTTCGTTTCCGTTCTGGTAATATTCGGTTGTCATTTCAACAATACGCGAAGCCGCTTCTTCAAACAAGCGCTTGCGGTTAGCATGGGTGGCAACAATTGTTCCGTTGCCCGGAAGAGCCAGACCCAATGCTTCAGCCAGACAGTTCATCGAGTTGGCTGTGAACATTCCGGAGCACGAACCGCAAGTTGGACAAGCATCGCGTTCAACTTTCGAAACGGTTTCGTCGGATACATTTTGGTCGGCAGCCATTACCATAGCGTCAATCAGGTCGTATTTTTTACCATCAACCACACCGGCTTCCATTGGGCCGCCTGAAACAAAAATCGCAGGGATGTTGAGGCGCATGGCGGCCATCATCATTCCGGGGGTAATTTTGTCGCAGTTCGAAATGCAAACCATCGCATCGGCGCGGTGCGCGTTACACATATACTCTACGCTGTCGGCAATCACGTCGCGCGAGGGCAACGAGTACAACATTCCATCATGTCCCATTGCAATTCCATCGTCGATGGCAATGGTGTTAAACTCGGCGGCAAAACAGCCTTTTTGCTCGATGATGCCTTTGATATATTGACCAATTTCGTGAAGGTGCACATGCCCGGGGACAAATTGTGTGAATGAATTGACGATGGCAATCACCGGTTTCCCGAATTGCTCTTCTTTCATCCCGTTAGCCCGCCAGAGGCTTCTTGCTCCTGCCATTCGCCGTCCTTCGGTTGTCGTGGCTGATCTCAATTTGTTTTGCATACCTTTTTGTCTGAAATTATTTTTTTACTAAAAAAAAACCTTCCTCAACTGAATGAGAAAGGTTTCAAAGTTCTTATAGCTTACATCATACCAATCTCATTCAGAACGGAGTAGGACCACCACGCTGATAATGACTAGAGATATAATGCTGATATTTTTCATTTCAACTACTGCTTTAGTGCTGGCAAATGTATTAATTAATTTGAACTTCCAAAACGAAAATGAAAGTAAATATTACTCTTCTTCTTGAAATTATAAGAAATTGACTGCATTTTAAGTAATTCAATCAGTGAGAACATCGTTTGAGAACAAATTTCTATTGGTTCGTCAGATTCGGCCAATCATGAAAATAGCAGGACGTTTCTGAATGTCGGGAAGGTGTGTTTTCCAGTACGAAACTGGTTTTGCCTGAATGAATTCGGTGTCTAGCGTAATGTCGGCGGCAATGCACAACATGGTTTGCGGGTCGCAGTTTTTCAGCAAGTCATCGAGCAATTGCAGATTTCGGTAGGGCGCTTCAATAAAAATCTGGGTTTGTCCTTCGGTTTGCATCCGCTTTTCAAGGAACTTAATTTGTT
>DAOPZV010000300.1:0-3021 GCA_035353575.1 Prolixibacteraceae bacterium
GTATCGGCACAGATCCATGGGGAAATGTAAAAGCTGGTTTTTCGGTTTCAGGAAAGATAAACCGCAAAGATTTTGGCCTTAACTGGAACGCTGCGCTTGAAGCCGGTGGTGTATTAGTTGGCGAAGAAGTGAAACTGAACGCTGATATTGAATTGGCAAAAGTTGCCAGCTAATTTTAACAGAATTGCGGTCACCCCGAATTTATTTCGGGGTCTGACCTTTATCTGTCGAGATCCTGAAACAAGTTCAGGATGACGTTTTTCAAAGAAGAAAATTCATCAAATCATGAAACGCCGGTCTTTTATCGGATCAGTATTCCTATTACCCTTTGCAGTAAAAGCCATGAAATCAGAAGAAATTAATCAGTTGTTGACGTTTGGTGAAAATACACCGCGAATGCCGGTTTTATTTGTCGGACACGGTAGCCCGATGAATGCCATCGAGGAAAATGAGTTTGTGGAAGGGTGGCGAAATCTCGGGAAAACACTTCCGCGGCCCAAAGCCATCCTGGTGGTTTCGGCGCATTGGGAAACACGCGGAACTTATGTAACAGCCGTTCAGAAACCTGCTACCATTCACGATTTTGGCGGATTCCCAAAAGCGCTGTACGAAGTTCAGTACCCGGCTCCCGGAAGTCCTGAATTGGCTTACGAAACCAAACGCGCCATTACCAAAACCACTGTTGGCCTCGACGAAAAATGGGGGTTCGATCACGGCGCATGGAGCGTCATCCGGAGAATTTATCCTGAAGCTGATATTCCGGTCATCGAATTCAGTCTGGATTACACGCAGGGACCGCAGTATCATTACGAACTGGCTCAACAACTTTCGGCTTTACGCAGCAAAGGTGTACTGATCGTGGGCAGTGGGAACCTGGTTCACAACCTACGTTTGGTGGCATGGGATAAAATGAATGAGTCCGAATACGGTTTCGATTGGGCGATTGCAGCAAACAACAAGTTCAAGCAACTGATTCAGGAAGGAAATCATAAAGACCTGATTAATTATTCGAGTTTGGGTCGCGAAGTACAATTGGCCATTCCGACGCCCGATCACTTTTTGCCATTACTTTATACCTTGGCTCTGAAGGATAAAAATGAACCGGTCTCGTTTTTCAACGATAAACCGGTGATGGGCTCGCTCACCATGACATCGGTCAGAATAGGTTAAATTTTAATTTAGATACCTGTGAAAATCTTACTCACCGGCACCACCGGCTATATTGGTCAACGGCTGATTCCTGTTTTGCTCGAAAAAGGGCACGAGCTCGTTTGCTGTGTCAGGGACAGAAACCGGTTCGATTTTCAGAAATACAAATCGGATCGGATTCGGGTGGTTGAAGTAAATTTTCTGGACGAAAACACACTTGGTGAAATTCCTGAACAAATTGACGCGGCATATTACCTGATTCATTCCATGTCGGCTAACAATCAGGATTTTGACGAGCTTGAAAAGATTTCGGCCACGAATTTCAGGAATCGCGTTCAGGAAACCAGTGCCAAACAGGTCATCTATCTCAGTGGAATCGTCAACGACGAAAATTTGTCTAAACACCTGAATTCGAGGAAACAGGTTGAAGAGATTCTGGCATCGGGCAGCTACCATTTAACAACGCTTCGGGCCGGAATAATTTTGGGATCAGGAAGCGCCTCGTTTGAAATCATCCGCGATCTGGTGGAGAAACTACCTTTTATGATTGCGCCCAAATGGTTGAATACCCGGTCACAGCCCATCGCCATCCGGAATGTGATTGAATACCTCACCGGCGTGCTGATGCTTAGCGATTCTTTTGATCAGAGTTTCGATATCGGAGGGCCTGAAATACTCAGCTACAAGGAAATCCTTTTGCGGTTCGCCAAAGTTCGCAAGCTAAAACGAACCATCGTTACGGTTCCGGTAATGACTCCAAAATTGTCGTCGTACTGGTTATATTTCGTTACCTCAACTTCATTTCATTTGGCTTCAAACCTGGCAAAAAGTATGAGTGTTGAAGTTGTTTGCCGCGAGAATAAGCTGAAAGAACTACTTGGAATTGAGCTGCTGACATTTGAACAAGCCATAGAGCTGGCTTTCGGAAAAATTCAGAACGAAGCTGTTATTTCAAGCTGGAAAGATGCGCTTTCGAGCCATGTACTCGACAAAGGAATTTCACAATTACTCGAAGTCCCAACGTATGGTTGTTTTGTTGACAGGCGGAATCGTGAAGTGAAGGAGGTTCGCAGGTCGTTGAATAAAATTTGGTCAATCGGAGGCGATACCGGTTGGTATTATGCCAATTGGTTGTGGGAGCTCCGCGGCTTTATCGATAAGCTATTTGGAGGCGTGGGTTTACGGCGCGGGCGAAAAAATAACAGCCTGATTTCTCCCGGCGACTCGCTCGATTTCTGGAGGGTCATTTATGCCAATAAGGAAGAAATGAAGCTGTTACTTTATGCTGAAATGAAACTTCCGGGAGAAGCCTGGCTCGAGTTTGAGATAAAAGACAACCGGCTATACCAAACCGCGACTTTTCGGCCTCTCGGATTGTTAGGTCGCTTTTATTGGTATTCGGTACTCCCTTTTCACGGTCTAATTTTCAGCGGTATGCTCAAAGAAATATCGGAATAATGATTTACAAAAACTTCGGCGTTACCGTAATCATCAGGTAGGCCCAGTTGTTGAAAGCGCTTCGGGAACCACCTTTCAGGATTTCGAGACTTTCGCTCCCGAACATTTGCGAATAGCCTAATGCGATTTTGGTTGCCGGATTGAGCGTGTGGGTTAGCGTCAGGTCGAGCTCTGTTCCCAGGTAATTATCGGCTGTTGCCGAAATTTTGGCGGCGCTGGCAAATAAATGCAGGTCGGCATTGAACGTGGTCTTGTTTTTGGTCGTCACGAATTTCAGGTAAGCATCCGATAAACCCACGTTATTCAGGTGATTTCCAACGTAGAAATAATCCATAAACCCGTTGAATTTATGGTTGGTGCCGTACAGCGGAGTAAACGAACTGTTCTTTTCGGTTTTGTTATAATCGGTTCCTG
>DAOPZV010000301.1:0-3012 GCA_035353575.1 Prolixibacteraceae bacterium
AGGAGCCTCCCTCTTTACCGTGCTTTGCTCTTCCTTTTTCATCTTCTTATCCTCATTTTCCAGGATATCTTGTTCGCTATGAGCAACAGAGGGCTCGTGGACAATTGATTCTCCCATAAAATTAACTCTGAAAAAATTCTACAATCTGAAAATTAGTGCTTTAAAATATCGCCGTATCAAACATTCGGGTAATGCTAAAATAGGAAAGCAAAAAGGAGTCGTCAAGTGTTAAGTTATACAGTTATCAACACTCTTTTCCACATTATGAACCGGGTCGTTAATATGCTGTCAATGTGTGTTATAGGGGCCGGGGGACTCTTAACTCCCAATTAATCAAACAACCAGAATGATTTTATAAAAAAGAAGGCTGCCTCGCTTTGAGGCAGCCCCTTTTATTATCTGTAATGCAACTTATGTTGTGTGTCACATTACTTATGGTATAAAGTTTCGTATTACTTCACCGCACTTACGTGGCTGTAATAAAAACCATTCATAAGTTCAATTGTGCCATTATAGGAACCCTTTGTTGCAATTAATGTTAGTGTATCTCCTACTTTCAGACCTTTGGCAGCTATCAAACCTTGTTTGGCTGTACCTGTTGCACCATAACCGGGAGAACAGCCATACACGTAGACTTCACTGGTGCCGTCGCTCAAATTAAGATTACCATATGTCGCATTTGCAATAGATGTAATTACACCGGTTACCATAAAATATGTATTGGCATCGTCAGGTTTAGCCAGCACATCTGTAACGGTTGCCGTTGTTACAGAAAAAAAGCTTTCCAGAACGGCACCATTTACTTGTGCAGTTCCATTATATGCACCGCGTGTTCCGACAATTGTAATAATGTCACCTACTTTCAGACCTTTTGTGGCAAAATCAACAATTTTATAAACATATACCTCACCGGAGTAATCTCTAATGTTTAATTTGCCGGTTGCAGCATCGGAAATGCTGGTAATAACACCTTTCAAACGATATTGTTGTGCAGTGCTGACTGCAGCCGCAAGAAACTCGGCAACAGATACATTTAAAATCGCTCCTTTTTGGGTAAGTTTTGTTTGTGCACTATAGTCTTTAGTCCCGTCAGTAGTGTGGAACGCGAGAGTAGTTACACGGTCTCCGCCTGCATTGGCAGCGGCATTGAACTTCACAACAGATTTAGTTCCAGCTGATTGGATAGATGAAATTGACAACCAGGAACTGGCATCTGCAGGAATTTCTACCGATACGCCTTGTCCTTTGCAGGTAAGGTATGCAATAAATTCACCACCTTCTGCCGGAAGCGTTGCGTTTTTTACCGAATCAACTTTCACAAGTGATTTATTAAGTTTGACAACTGTTACATTTACCAACTCCACCGTTGTTCCATAGGTAGTTTTTGGTCCCTGAACAGTTACTTCATCACCCACTTCAATTCCTAAACTTAAAAAGTTTTTCGTAGCGCCCTTCGCATCAAGAGTACCATAGATATAAACAGAACCTGTTGCATCCTTTAAATACCAGTTACCGTAAACTGTGTTGTCTATTGACGTACAAATCCCGGTTACCTGATAGGTCTTGCTGTCTGGTCCGGCAATTACCTCTGCACAGGTGGCAGATGAAATTACAGACAAGCCCTGGATGACGTTTATTCTCTGAGTTTCGCTTCCACATTTAATTAAAACCTCTGCAGAGCGACCATCGAGGGTTGATGCGGCTGTAAAAGTTAATTCAGACTCTCCGGCACTACCTGTTGTTGAAGAGATAGTCAACCATGTAACTGCATTTTTAGGAGTAGTTACCTTCTCTGCTGTCCAGCTATCATTAGCTTTTACGGTAATGGATGTAGAACCACCCGCTACCGGAATAGACACATACGACGACGATACCTGAATTCCATCAAGCAACGTCACAGAATCTTCTTTTTGACAGCTTACCATCAAGGCAACTGCCACAAAGAAGAATGGGAAAAAGTATTTTAATTTCATATTGCCATTACTTTTTATTAGTTGAACATATATTTTACACCGATTAAAGCGTACCAGCACTGACCCAATGTGTAGCTTGGTGTGAATGTTTTGGTATGACCATTGATTGAAGAGGGTGTGGAGAATGTAGCCACACCATCAGCGTCCACACCTGCATATTTGAGGATACGAGCTTCCGAACCGATTTCCGGATTCAGATATTTGGCGACGCCCCATTTAGAGTTAAACAAGTTCATCGCATTTTTGAGATCGAGGCTAAATTGCAGCGTATGCGTGTCTTTGCCTGTCTTTAAAACAAAATCGTGTTTGTAGCCAAAGTCAAAGCGATGAACCCATGGAGAGTAAACGCTATAGGGCTCTGCATATTCCCCCTGGTGATTCTTCAAATACTTATTGGCATGAACATAGTCCATAAAGCGGGTTTTGTCGTCTTCCGAAACAAATCGGAATTGGTTGCTTTCCACTTCAGCATCGGTAGGAACATAGATTGCATCGTAGTTGTAACCGTCACTGTTGATATCGTTAACCATCATGTATGAGTAGTTTGCTCCACCAAGCCATGTTTCATAGATAAGGCTATAGTGATTACCGCTGTTGTCGTGGGCAGTAAGCGAAGCCACCAAACGATCTGGTGTGTTATATTGGGAATTGTGTAATTTGATGTAGTTGGGGCCTTCCACTGTGGGCACGTATGTAAATGCAGATTCTGCAGCCGATCCTGGCATACCAGTCACATCTTTGGCAACCGTGTGTGCATAGGCAGCCATCAAACTGAGCCATTTTGCCGGTTTAGCGTTGATAGTAATGTTGCCTGACCAGCCATAACCGAGTCTTGTGTTTTCCAGCATAAAGGCTTTTGTGTTGGTACGATAACCGGCAGGATAAATCGGACGATTGTCAACACCGTTGAAACGGGCGAAACCACCAACATTTGGAATACTCCAGTCAGAAATAGAAACACCGTTGATTGTTTTGTTGTAAATTCCTTCTACCGTTACAGATAATGGAAAAGATGTTTTGAATGCATAATCAACAGCAA
>DAOPZV010000302.1:0-2991 GCA_035353575.1 Prolixibacteraceae bacterium
GGAAATAATCCTGAAGGTTGATGTATTTATCGCGACCAACAGTTATCGCGAAATACAATGGCCGTTCCCAGTTGTTATGGGCAATCATATCCAAAACCATCAACTCGTCTTTCGTGATGTAGTGACGATTGCCAAAGTCAATCTTAAGCGTATCTACAATCTTATCGTAGTCTTGTTCAGGAACAGCTTTATAACGTTTTACAGCTTCTTTGTCAACAACCATGAAAAGCTTTTTCGAAGGAATATATGCTGCACCTTCTGCTTGTTCCAATTTGGTACGTGGATTATCATCCTTTACAAATTCGAGTGCTTGTTTCAGTTCAACGGCACCTTTCAGGCGCGGATCTTCCATCAGGTAAATGATGTCGCGCTTGCCCTGAACATAAGAGTCGTGCTCGAACGAAACTGGCAAAGGAGCCGATTCGTAAGCTTTGCTCTTCATTTGATCGATATACCAGTCGGTCTGGAAATAACTTAAGTTACAAACACGAATATCGCGACGCACTCCTTCAACTTCCTGATTATACCATAATGGGAAAGTATCGTTGTCACCATTGGTGAAAATAACTGCATTCGGGGCACAGGTATTCAGGTAATTCGATCCAAAATCTCGGCAGGTATATCGGCCTGAACGATCGTGGTCGTCCCAGTTTTGCGCGGCCATAATAACCGGAACCAGCAACAAGGCAGCGCCGCCGGCAACGCCAGCAGCATTGGTGTCTGAAAGGAATTTCTTCAACCCTTCGTAAACACCCAAAACACCTAAACCAATCCAAATCGCATAGGCATAGAATGAGCCTGCATAGGCATAATCACGTTCACGTGGCTGGAGCGGTGTCTGATTCAGGTAAATTACAATCGCAAGACCGGTCATGAAGAACAACAGAAACACAGTCCACAAATCTTTTTTGCCTTGAATTCCTCGATTGTACATATAAATAATGCCTATAATTCCCAGCAGGAATGGAAGCATGTAGTAGGCATTTCGGCCTTTATTATTTTTAAATTCCTGTGGCAGGTTTTTCTGGTCGCCTAAACGGGCTGCATCCAGGAAATTGATACCAGTGATCCAGTTTCCGTTTGAGATTTCGCCATTTCCCTGAATGTCGCTTTGACGGCCTGAGAAGTTCCACATAAAATAACGGAAATACATGTGCCCAATCTGGTAACGGAAGAAGAAAGTGAGATTCTCGCCAAAAGTTGGAACATCAATTGTCTTCGATTCTCCATCTTCATCGGTAATTGTAACTTTTCGCCCTTTGATGTCGGCCCACTGTTTATATGCCTCGACATGCTCGCTTTCGCGGCTGTACATGCGAGGGAAAATCGTACTCAGGTTAGAATCGAAAACCGGTTTCTGACGCATATCGGCAACTACATATTTCCCGTTTTTCTCGATGTAATAAGGTTTGTCATCAACATACTTTTCAAGCGGAGTATTGTAATACTGACCAAACACCAACGGACGATCTCCATACTGTTCGCGGTTCAGATAGCCAAGTAACGAAAATACATTATCGGGACTGTTCTGATCCATCGGCGGGTTTGCTGAAGAACGGATAACGATCATTGCAAACGACGAATAACCAATCAGGATAACAACAATACCAAGTAATACGGTGTTCCAAAGAACTTTTTTCTTGCGGATTGTATATAAAATACCGTACACCAAAGCGCCAATCAAAAGAAAAGCATAAATAACAGCGCCAGTGTTAAACGGTAAGCCCATTCCGTTCACGAACATCAGTTCGAACCAGGTTGCAGCAGTTATAACCCCGGGAATAATTCCGTACATCACCACGCCCAAAATTAAAATTGATGCAGCCAGACTGATCAAAATCCCATTGCGGGTTGTTGGGTATTTTCTAAAATAATACACAAACACGATAGCCGGAATGGCCAGCAAGTTCAGCAAGTGAACGCCGATTGAAAGCCCCATCAGATAAGCGATCAAAATAATCCAGCGGTTTGCATGAGGTTCGTCGGCTTCGTTTTCCCATTTCAGGATAGCCCAGAAAACCATTGCCGTAAACAGCGATGAAGAAGCGTAAACTTCGCCTTCAACTGCCGAAAACCAGAATGTATCGGAGAAAGTATATGCCAGCGCACCAACAACTCCACTACCCAAAATAGCAATCAGTTGGCCTGTTGTGTATTCGCCTTCAGGTTTTACTAATTTACGGGCAATATGGGTAATGGTCCAAAACAGGAACAATATCGTGAAAGCACTAGCCAGTGCCGACATGGAGTTGATCATTACGGCAACTTTCGATGGCCCGCCGCCAAAGAGGGAAAACAAACGGCCCATAATCATGAAGAACGGCGCACCCGGAGGGTGACCCACCTCCAGTTTATACGAAGTAGTTATAAATTCCGGGCAATCCCAAAAACTGGCCGTTGGCTCTATTGTTAGCAAATACGTAATTGCGGCTACCAAAAAAGTAAGCCAGCCAACAATATTGTTCAGTTGTTTGAAGTTTTTCATGAAATCGAAGTTGTATATGTTTCAGACTGAAAATCAAAGAATTTGCGCTTTCGAGTCAAATCATGTTAAAATTTTAATTTTCAAAGGAAAAGCTCATATTTTAAACACAATTTAACGGGTGCGAAGATAGCACATTCTTTCTGATTGAGAATAAACGAAATCCGAAAATTGCCGTACTCCTCAAGTCGTTAATGTAAATTAACAGAACGCGAACCAGCAAAGCAGATCCTGACGATTAGATTAAAACACGGTTTCAACAATTTTCCGGGTATTATCCGAAACGCCATAGGTATAAATATGAATACTTGGAACGTTGTGAGCCACCAAATCTTTTGCCTGCTGAATGGCCCATTCGGTTCCAACCAGTTTCGCGTCGTCGTCATTCTTGCATTTTGAAAGTTCGGTAGCCAGTTCAACAGGAATATCGATGCTGAATATCTTAGGCAGAACAGTCAGCTGATTTCTCAGGTTAATCGGTTTTACGCCCGGAATAATCGGAACCTGAA
>DAOPZV010000303.1:0-2974 GCA_035353575.1 Prolixibacteraceae bacterium
AGCAAATCGTAGCCCAAAATAACCGGCTCGTTTTTGTAATGATCGGCTATTTTCTTCCAGATGGCCACAAACTGCTGCTGGCTGGCTTCACTGGTCATCAGCCAGGGATAGCCGTAGCTGTCGTCGATGTTATCGCCGGTTTGGCCTCCGGGAGCGTCGTGCATGTCCAGAATAAGATAAATTTTCGATTCGCGGCACCACGACACCAGGCTGTCCATCCGCTGAAAACCGTCCTGATTTTCGGATAAACCCATGTAATCTTCGCCTGTAAAAAGCTTGTAATGAAAAGGCATTCGAATGGTGTTCATCCCCAAATGATGAATGTACCGAATATCTTCGCGGGTAATGTAATTGTCTTTAAACTGTTTCCAGAATTCGTTGGTAAAATCGGGACCAACCATTTCACGAAAAGCCTGATCAATTAGGTGAAAGCAACTCGTGCGCTGGAATCCGAACATGTAGCCTTCAGGATTAAGCCAATTGCCCAGATTGGTTCCCCGAATAAAAAACTTTTGGCCATCGGGAGCAATCAGGTTTTGCCCGTCAATTCGAATAAACGATTTTTGATTTTCCGTTTGTTTCGGTTCTGGTTTACTACACGAAGCAAACATCAGAGCACACAAAAGGAGTGCTAAAACGAAAGGTTTTTTAGTCATGGTGATCAAGGTTTGTGGATTGTAATTGCGGGATGAAGTTATTGAAAATTTTGCATTGAGAACCAGCATTCTGAAAGCAAAAAAGCAGCTTCCCGAAATCCGGGAAGCTGCTTTCAACTCCTTTTCAGGAGAAACTATGTATCTATTAGTTGACTCGCAAAACCGAACCCACTTTCAACGTTTTCTGTGCAGTAATCTTATTTGCCGCGCAAAGTTTCTTCACGGTAGTATTATATCTTTTTGCTATAGACGATAAGCTATCTCCTTTTCTTATTACATGCTTTCCGCCACCATGCGAATGCGAAGCCAGCAACAGTTTATTTTCAGGAAGCGGCTTATCTCTCAGTTTGGAAGGGTCAACTTCGAACTGCTTATTTTTGTAATAAATTTTTCCTGCCTGAAGTGCAAAGGTATTCCAATCGATGTATTTATTCGAATCGAACGGCTCGCCAAACAACCTCGTCTCAAAATGAAGGTGATTACAGGTTGCCCGCCCGGTGCGACCTCCAAGACCGATTAAGTCGCCCGCTTTCAGATTATCGTTTACCTTAACTTTTATAGACTTCAAATGTGCATAAATTGTTTCCAATCCGTTGGCGTGCCTCACTAAAACCAGGTTTCCGTACCCGCTGAAACGCTTGGCAAGCCTCACGCGGCCATCGAAAGCACAGCGCACCGTATCTCCAGAATTCAGACGAATATCAGTTCCGGTATGCATACGGCGGTGACGTGGACCAAACTTGGATAATATCTGACCTTTAACAGGCATTACAAATGGACTATCACCCGAATTAATTAACGAAATTACAACCGTATCGTTTTTTCCCGGAAGTGTATTGACCGGATATTTGATCTGCGTTGAGTTCCAGATATTTTTGTATAAACTTTCGTCCAGAGAAGGAGCAAGTGAATCAACCTCTAAGTCTTCCGGATCAATAGTAAGCGTATCAATCTGAAAAGTTTCGTTAATTGGAGTAATTGTAGCCGGTATTGGTTCTTGAGCAAAGCTATTCAACGCGAACAGCAAGCCAAAAGCCAGCATTGTTACAGTTATCTTCATCTTCAAAATCTTAAATTATACTTAGTTCAAAAAATTGAACGGGCTACGAAGGTAACTTTTTCATTATTTATTTCCGAATTTAATGCTAAAAGACATGCCCACATTAACAATTAATAACACCTTTTTATACATTTGCGCCAAAATTTCAGGAGTATTTTTGTACCATGAAAAGTAAGATTTTTAGATACTTAGGATTTGGATTTGTTGGCGTGTTTGCGTTAGTCGGATTTGGCCTGACTGCGGGCTATTTTGCCGTAAAATTTCATTTAACGAACGATCCCGGCGTTGTTGACCGCAATGACCGATACTTTCAGGAGATTCAGGATCGGTATGATCAGGCAGCAAAAAGTGCGACTTCGACGATTGATTACAGCGAGTCAAAATTCTTTCACGACATTGCCATTTTAAGCAAATATTACCCTACAAATGCATATTACATCCAGAACGCATATTTCGAAAGCCACAACCTGAAAGAAGCCCAGCGGATGCTCGAGGCTGTGAACCTTCACATGCAGGATAACACAGACTACCTCAAAGAAGTTGGCGAATTTGACGAGAGCAGCGCCAAAGCCGAACAAAAAGTGAAAGGCAAAAGCGTATTTGAATGGATGAACATTCCGGAATGGAAAGATTTTAAACTCGCCGTTGCAAAAGATAAACCGCTGATTGACTCGGTAGCAAAAGTTACCGGCGTTGAACCGCGATTGATTGTTTCGATGTTGGTTGGCGAGCAGATTCGCTTGTTTAATTCGAGCCGCGAAGCTTACAAAAAATGGATCGGCCCGCTGAAAATATTATCGGTTGAAACTACTTTTTCGCTTGGAGTAACCGGCATAAAGGTTCCGACGGCACAAAAGATCGAACGAAATCTGAAAGACAGCACCTCGGTTTTCTACCTTGGGAAACGCTACGAAAAACTGCTCGATTTCAGGACAAACAATGTTGCCCAGGAACGTTTTAACCGACTGACATCTTATAAAAACCACTACTATTCTTATTTGTACGCCGCGCTAAACGTGAAACAAATTAAAATGCAATGGGAACGATCCGGATTCCCGATTAATGAACGTCCTGAAATACTGGCAACGTTATACAACATTGGCTACGAAGTTTCTGTTCCGAAAGAAAACCCGGTTGTAGGCGGCTCCGGAATCAATATTAAAGGCCAGAAATATTCGTTTGGCGCCGTTGCCTACGAATTCTATTATTCAGGAGAGCTTTTTGATTTGTTCCCGTTTAAAAACGCCCGTTTCGACTT
>DAOPZV010000304.1:0-2965 GCA_035353575.1 Prolixibacteraceae bacterium
TGCATTCCTTTTGAAAGATGAATTAGGCAAACTTGAAAAGAATATTCGGCACGAAACGGCACTTCAATTCTCGGAAAACGAATGGAGCATTGCCGAATGGACTTTTGCACACTCGGCTAAAGCCGGAAAATTCTCTGATACTTTGCCATCGGGACATTACACATTTTACCCTTTGAAGGGGAATACTGAAAACATCGGAGTAGTTGCGCTGGAACATAAAAAGGTGTTCACGCAAGGCGAAGAACAATTTTGGGAGGGCTTTTTACCACAGATTTCAGGAAAAATTGAACGCGAATTTTTGCGAATCGATGCCCGAAATGCCTTTGTGCTGAACGAATCGGACAAACTGTACAAAACACTGTTCAACTCTATTTCGCACGAGTTGCGCATCCCGGTGGCAACCATTATGGGTGCTTCGGATGCCTTGCTTTCCGACGATTACCAGCCCGAAACCCGCACAGCGCTGTACAAGGAAATTGGGATTGCGTCGATTCGGCTGAACAGGTTGATCGAGAATTTGCTGAATATGTCGCGGCTCGATTCGGGTCGGATTTCGCCACATCTGGATTGGTGTGATTTGCACGATTTGGTGAATAAAGTGACGCAAACCCTTGCCGCCGAGCTAAAACCGTTTAATTTGCACGTGGTTTTGTCGGACGAAATGCCTCTGGTGAAACTCGATTTTGGCCTGATGGAACAGGTGATTCACAATCTTCTGCTGAATGCCACGCAACATGCTCCGGAAGGAAGCAGCATTCGCCTGAAGTTTTTTTACGATAACGGCATGCTCATGATTCAGGTGATGGATCGTGGACCGGGATTCTCAAGTAACGATTTGAACCTTGTTTTCAATAAATTTTACCGGGGCGAATCGGCCATTTCAGGAGGAACGGGTTTGGGTTTATCGATTGTAAAAGGGTTTGTGGAGGCGCACAACGGAACCATTGTTGCCGAAAACCGAAATAACGGTGGTGCACGGTTTACTATAAAAATTCCAACCGAAATTTCGAGTATTTTTGCAGTATAGATATATGAAATTATGCCCGAAAACGAAACAATACTAATTATTGACGACGAGGTGCAGATTCGTCGTTTGCTTGAGATTACATTGTCCGCCAACGGATACAAAATTTCGGAAGCGGCATCCGGTAAAGAAGGAATAACAAAGGCTGCTGTTAACCATCCGGTACTAATTATTCTCGACCTGGGACTACCTGACATCGACGGCCTGGAGGTGCTGAAAAAACTTCGCGAATGGTACCTGAAACCGGTTATTATTCTTTCGGCTCGAAACTCGGAAGACGACATCGTGAAAGCGCTTGATAACGGGGCGAATGATTATTTGACCAAGCCTTTCCGAACAGGCGAGCTTCTGGCGCGGATACGGGTTGCTATCCGGCAATCGAGTTCATCAACAGATGCCCCATTACTCACATTCGGAGACTTAACAATTGATCTGGCGAATCACATTGTCAGGAAAAAGGAAGAGATTGTCAAATTCACGTCAACAGAGTTTTCTCTGCTTGCTTTATTGGCAAAAAACGAAGGCAGAGTTCTTACGCACCAATTTATTCTGAAGGAAATTTGGGGAATGGGCTACATTGAACAGACCCAATATTTGAGAGTTTTTATGGCCCAGTTGCGGAAAAAGATTGAGGAAAATCCCGCAAAACCACAATTACTCAATACTGAATCGGGAATTGGGTACCGGTTTGGAAGTTGACCTAAAATATTTGAGCCACTTATTTCGCGGAAAGT
Organism: Prolixibacteraceae bacterium; assembly: GCA_035353575.1. Taxonomy (GTDB): domain Bacteria; phylum Bacteroidota; class Bacteroidia; order Bacteroidales; family Prolixibacteraceae; genus Aquipluma. The sequence goes on from DAOPZV010000304.1 coordinate 1,759, forward strand.
AGCGTTTCTCTTAAGTTATGCGGTTTAAAATTGAATACAGTTTTTTAAATTCTACGCTGTGCTGGCTTCTAATTTAAATATATAGGCGGTTCCCGAAACGATTTGCAATTCGGGTTATTTCGCACGATGAAAATTACGTTATGATCGGAATGAGAATCGGGAAAGGCGTTTCCTTTCCTGAGCATTTTCGCCAAAGCGGCATTCAGCATATTTGGCAAAAGGAAAGCTGAAAGTTGTTGCAGATGGAATTGTTTCGGTTTTTTCGGCAGGAGAAAGTTGGTGTATGGATCATGGCATTGCTCATTTAACAGAAGTCCTCGAAGATTCGGTCTTGCTTGAAGTTTATAAGCGTGATAAAGAACCTGAAGAATTTTATGCAACAGCATTGGAGGTTGGAAGTATTTACAGTTAATTTTACATTCTCATTGTAAATAACTAAACCTGCTAAAAGATGCGTTCCTTCTTGAAATTGTTAGCAATTGTAAGTTTATTGACTATTCCTCAATTCTTAAGTGCGAAATCCGGGCATAATTTGTTCAACGTTTTGGCATTTTATACTGCGAAAAACGATCAGGCTCATATCAGTTTTGTACACGAAGCAAACCAATGGTTTTCAGGAATCAGTTTGAAGAAGCATTTTCGATACGTTTCGACCGACGACTGGACTCGCCTCAACAAAGATACTTTAGCGAATTATCAGGTTGTTATTTTTCTGGACACTCGCCCCGAGTTGCCAGATCAGCGCAATGCTTTTGAGAATTTCATGAAAACTGGTGGTGGTTTCATTGGATTTCATTTCTCAGCTTTTGCGCTGACTCCGTCCGATTTCCCGCAGAACTGGGACTGGTATCACAGCGAATTCCTGGGTTCGGGCGAATACAAAGGAAACACCTGGCGCCCAACTTCAGCGATTCTGAAGGTTGAAACCCGAAAACCCCCTGTAACCAGGCATTTACCCAAAACATTCAAATCGCAGCCCAACGAATGGTATTCGTGGACGAATAAACTGAGAGAAAACCCGGATATTGAAGTTTTGCTTTCGATTGATTCATCCAGCTTTCCTGTAGGAACCGGACCAAAACCGCATGAAATATGGTATGGAGGAGATTTCCCGGTGGTTTGGACAAACCGAAATTACAGGATGATTTACATTAATATGGGGCATAACGATATAGATTATGAGCATGGTACAAACAAAGAACTATCG
>DAOPZV010000305.1:0-2950 GCA_035353575.1 Prolixibacteraceae bacterium
GGGCGCTGTTCAGGCGGAAGCATTTGCACAATTTGTATAGCGACCAAAGTCGAATTGATCATCGTATTTTTAGCGTATCCGGGATGAACGCTGCGACCTTTCACAGTAATTTTTGCTCCGGCAGCATTAAAGTTTTCGTATTCCAATTCGCCAATTTCGCCGCCATCAAGAGTGTAGGCAAAATCGGCACCGAACTTAGCAACATCAAAGTATTTTGTTCCCTGCCCAACTTCCTCATCAGGAGTGATGCAAACACGAATTTTTCCATGCTTGATTTCAGGATGCTGAATAAGGTATTCCATCGCAGTAAAAATCTCTGCAATTCCGGCTTTATCATCGGCTCCAAGCAAAGTAGATCCATCGGTAGTTACCAAATCCTGACCGACATATTTCAACAGTGCAGGAAAATTTTTTGGGCTTAAAACAGTATTGGTCGAAGCATCTAAAACAATTTCATGTCCTTGGTAAGCTTGTATGATCTGTGGATTCACGTTTTCTCCTGAATAATCAGGACTGGTATCCATGTGAGCAATAAAGCCGATGACAGGTAATTTCTTTTCGGTATTTGCCGGCAAGGTAGCCGTTACATAGCCATATTGGTCACGATCGACATCAGCAAGGCCCATTTGCCTTAACTCTTCCGCCAACTGGTCGGCAAAAGGAAGTTGCCGTTCGGTACTTGGGTAAGTTGTGCTATCGTGATCAGAAGTAGTATAAACCTTGGTATATCTTAAAAATCTGTCTAAAACCTGTTCCATTAATCAATCGTCATTAATAATTTATAAATCGCTAAACGTCGTCGGAATTGAATTTGAATCCCAATCGTTTGCCAGTCTGAATCTTCGAATTATTGATCTCGGTGTGCATTTGCTCTACAGTCACAATTTTAACCTGATCGTATGGTGGAACCAGCAAGTCAAAATCAATAGCGTACTGAATGGCTGTTTCCAATATTTCTTTCATATAGTCCTTGGTCATTTCATCGCTTCCAAAGTCTTTTACCAGTTCGCTCGACTGACGCTTGCCTTCAACAAAAAAGTGGTTTTCGCGGTTCACAAAGATTCGGGCAATGAGGTAACCCAAGTCTTCCATCCGATTGTATTTAAAACTGTCGGCCAGAAAGTTATAGATATTGAATACGCCGCAATAAGAATTCATCGGATTTGCTTTGATATAGTCGAGCTTCCAGATGGGATGTTCACGATTGAAAACAAACACGTTGGAATGCATGCTAAAAATAAGCATATCACCACCCAGCCTGAATTCGGCCTCGAAAGGTCCTTTCTCCTGATATACCGGCAAAACGTTGTCGTCAACTTTATTTTTTAGCTTTTCGCGGTATTCGTCAGCAAGTTCTTTCAAAACTTCTTTCAGTAAAGCAAATGTATTCACCGATTTGCGGTAAACTTCCTGCTTCAGGTTAGTTTTCAGAATCATTCCTTCGAGTGGATCTTGTTCTTTTTTCTTTCGATTCATGCCATAAATTATTATACTATAAAAATAAGAAAAGCAGCCGTAAATGACTGCTTCTCCTCTTATGATTTAAGTTTTTTTAGTATGCTAGAGCGAATAATACTCTTCCTTTTGATGGTTTCCCTGAGTAGATACATTTTCCTTCTTCCGGGATCTGATCGAATGGAATACAGCGGATTGTAGCTTTTGTTTCATCTTTAATGGCTTGTTCCGTTTCAGTAGTACCGTCCCAGTGAGCCAAAATGAATCCGCCTTTATTCTGAAGAACTTCCTTGAATTCTTCGTAGGTATCAACACTGGTAATCATTCCATTCCTGAATTTCAGGGCTTTGTTGTATATGTTCTCCTGAATGTCGTCGAGCAATTTTTGAACGAAAGTTTCAATGCCATCCATCGAAACCACTTGCTTTTCCAGTGTGTCACGACGGGCAATCTCGGCGGTTCCGTTTTCCAGATCGCGCGGACCAATGGCAATGCGCACCGGTACACCTTTTAGTTCGTATTCAGCAAACTTCCAGCCTGGTTTCTTGGTGTCGCTATTGTCGTATTTCACCGAAATACCAAACGCTTTCAGTTTTGCAGTAATTTCTTTTACTTTTTCTGAAATAGCTTCCAATTGATCTGCCTGTTTGTAAATTGGCACGATAACCACTTGGTATGGAGCCAACTTTGGAGGAAGAACCAACCCGTTATCATCAGAATGCGACATGATCAAAGCTCCCATCAGTCGGGTTGAAACGCCCCATGAAGTAGCCCAAACATAATCTTCCTTCCCTTCTTTAGTTGCGAAACGAACATCGAAAGCTTTGGCAAAATTTTGGCCAAGGAAATGCGATGTGCCAGCCTGTAAAGCTTTTCCATCCTGCATCAGCGCTTCTATACAGTATGTTTCGATTGCACCGGCAAAACGTTCATTGGCTGATTTTGCTCCTTTAATAACCGGAACGGCCATGAATTGCTCAGCAAACGTAGCATAAACATTAACCATGCGTTCGGTTTCTTCCAAAGCTTCTTCACTCGTAGAATGGGCTGTGTGCCCTTCCTGCCATAGAAATTCCGCAGTGCGAAGAAAAAGACGAGTACGCATTTCCCAACGAACAACATTTGCCCACTGGTTACATAAAATTGGGAGATCGCGATACGATTGGATCCAGTTTTTGTATGTATTCCAAATGATTGTTTCCGAAGTTGGCCGAACGATTAATTCTTCTTCCAGTTTAGCGTCCGGATCAACAATAACGCCCTTGCCGTTCGGGTCGTTTTTTAATCGATAGTGCGTTACAACTGCACATTCTTTAGCGAAGCCTTCTACGTGGCTGGCTTCTTTACTAAAAAAAGATTTTGGAATGAAAAGAGGGAAATAGGCATTAACATGCCCGGTTTCTTTAAACATTCGGTCAAGCTCTGCCTGCATCTTTTCCCAGATTGCATATCCGTATGGTTTTATTACCATACATCCTCTAACCGCAGAGTTCTC
>DAOPZV010000306.1:0-2934 GCA_035353575.1 Prolixibacteraceae bacterium
TGACGGGCTGGTAAAAGCCGCGTTGAAATAATAAGCTAAAAATATTTGAAAAAAACCAGCTACAATTTCCGCGGAATGGACAAGGAAACTACCTACTATTTTGCGATTGAAGCGTTGGGTGAAAGTGGCATTTCGGAAAGGGGAAAAGAGGTGGAGGTGAAATAAGATTTGGTCTCAAATCCGTTGGTTAAAACCAACGGCAAAGGATAAACCTTACTTTGAATCGAAATGATGCATATCCTTTGCCGTCTGCTTTAGCTGACGGATCGAATTGTTGAAGAATGCACCGCTCCCTGAGCGTGAAGCAGTCGAAGGGAGCATTCCCCTTAACAATAGTTTCGATACACACTCGAATTTATCAAATCATCCATTTGAATTTTGATGATTACAATTCCAATAAAGACAAACATCAGGAAAAACATTATTCCAGTGCTAACCGAAATAACCAATTCCGTATTCGCATATAAACTTATGGCTGTTCCGGCAACAGTGGAACAACATAAAGCTAAAAAGTACAAACTATCAAGCTTGACTGTCCATGTAATTTTAAGAGATCCACTTTGTTTATCAATGACAATATTTCCTTCCTTGTATATCCGAAGTATAACCGGATTTGTATCCTTATAGCCTATTCCCATAACTATGGGAATAGTTTTAAACTCAATTACATTCTCATTTATTATGGCTCTTGCCTTCATTGAATTTAGCCGAGTCTCCATTTTTGATTTGATGGTATTGATGTCGTTGATCTTTCTTTCTGTGATGATCAATGTTCCACATAGTTCAAAAAGATTCATATGGTCGGGTTCTGAGTTTATTGGCTATTAAAGATAATGAGAACTAAAGATATTCCGGATAATTAAAGCAACTATTTTACAATATCCTTTGCCGTCTGCTTTAGCTGACGGATATTGAGATTTGCGCTAGCATAAATCGTCCTAGAAATCGGATCCCAGATAGTATCGCGCCACTCTAAAAGAATATAATTTCCTGCTCAGAGTGAGGTGCGTGACTCTTTTAGCGAGGAAATTGGTTCTCGGAGAGTCAACAACCCCACTCAGAGAACCAAATTTGACACTCGGAGTGGGGGTATTGACTCTTTGAGAGGGGTGTTTGAGTCTTTTTACCGGAAATTAGTCTCTTTGAACAGGATTTCGGCATGACGCTTGGAAATACAAAAGCCATCCCGTTTCCGAGATGGCTTTCAACTTTTAATAACCTCAAAATTAAAATCGTTCTTTATCGGACGCTTAGTTCAATAGTTTTGATTTCCGCAGGTAAATGTTACCGCTGATTGTTTCGAGTTTAATGGGCTGGGTTCCGCCATTGAGGATCAGATTGCGTTTTGTCCCTACCCACTGAGCTTCTTTTTCAGGTTTGTTGTCAAATTTCAGGTTCGAATACACATCGCCGGTGATGGTCGAAAGATTTATCCGGGTTTTCATACTTGCCGGGATCGTATAGTCGATAAACCCGCTGATTGAATTGACCGACATTTTGCCCAGCGTTCCAATCACTTCAACCTGCCCAGAAATTGTTTTCAGGCTGAATTCGAGATTAGCGGGCACCTTTAGTTTGTAGCGAATCATTTTATCGAAGTTGCAATTGTTACCGGTGCCTTTTATCTTCTTTATGGCTTCAAAGTCGATTTTCTCCACCAGATCAATATCTCCTGAAAAGCTGTTTTCATTCAGCTTATAGTATTCGTTAAAGCGGTTGTTGTCGATGTTTACCGAAACTTCCAGCTCAACGGTGTTTTTGTTCCAGGCTTCTATTCTGATGCTGTCGGCAAAGTCGAATTTCATTTCCATTTTCTTGCCTGTGGCATCTACTTTTTTGGTGATTACCTTTTGCGAAAAGGCTGTGCCGAGTGTGGCCACCATTAAAATGGCAGCTAAAATATAGTTTTTCATACGCTCAGATTTTTACTTTTTGCGCAGGTATATGTTGCCCGAAATAGTCTTCAGAAATACTTTCTGGCCGCCGCCATTCAGGGTATATGAATTGGCCCCTTTCGTCCGCATCACATCCATTCCGAATGCGAGCCGGTCTTTGTCCTTGTTGTTTTCCTTGGCCGAGGCTTTTACATCGAGGTTATTGTAGATATTTCCATTAATGGTATTGATCTCGAAATTAGCCTTGTCAGATCCGGGCATGGTGATGTCGATGTAGCCATTGATTGTTGCCAGCGAGCTTGGTTCGATTTGGTTCAGTTTGTCGAATACAACTTCCAGATTTCCGCTAATCGTATTGATTGTAAATGGTCCTGACGATTTTGTAATTTTAACACTCGCGTTCAGGGTTTTTATTTCGAGGCTTCCGGTAAAAGAATCAACCGAGATGTCGCTTTTTGCAAATGGGCTGTTGTAGTCGAGATTGACTGCCATTCCGGCCGGTATCAGTATCTTGTACTTGTAGTCGCGCACCTGGCGTGTTGCTCCCTGAATACTCACAATTCCGTTTTCTTCGCTTACATTGGCTCCCAGATCGGTGTTGTCTTCGGCGGCCCCAAGTAATTTAAGTCCATCAGCGCGTTCAGGCTTTTCCAAATTGAAGTCAGATTCAATAACAATGGTGTTCCCATTAGAGTTTTGTAGCGATATTTCGCCAAGCAGGTTCGTTATTTCAACTTTGTTTTTAACTTTTGGGGTGTATTCAAACTTTTTGGTTTGCCCTAGCATCACAACCGGAATTGCAAATGCTGCGATTATCGTAACTATTCGTTTCATGACTTTTAAATTTTTAATTTGAAATTCTTAATTCTCTTGATCGGGTTGGCGAATTGAGCCGGCAATTCTATCGTTTAGCCCGAGTATTTTTAAATTGCTTTCATTATATCCTTGGCAAAAGCTTTTACACTCTCGTCGGTTTTCTCGTTATTGGTTATCGATTCAATCTGAGGTTTGGCTTCTTTCACGCCTTTTTCAGTTAAAA
>DAOPZV010000307.1:0-2879 GCA_035353575.1 Prolixibacteraceae bacterium
TAGTTTTAAACACAGCACATTCTATGAGAAAAACACTGGCAAAGGGTATAACAATATTACTTCTTATCTGCGCTTTCCACGTGCAGTTTGCCAGCGCGCAATCGTATTGCAACCCGATGAACCTGAACAGGCCGCTTTCTGCTGTTTCCAAATCAGGAGAAAATTTAAGCGATCCGTGCGTGGTTTTATACAATGAGAAATATTACCTGTTTGCCAGCAATGCGGGCGGATATTGGAATTCGACCGATCTGATCAACTGGGGTTTTGTCGAAAACAGCAACCTACCGCTCGACAAGAAAGAACCAACAGCAGCGGTAATTGGCGACTGGCTGTACTATTTTGCTGCCTACACCGGAACTGTTTACCGAACCAAAGACCCCGACAAAGGCGTATGGGAAGAATACACCAACTCGCAGTTGCTCGCGCTGATCGGCGATTTCGCGGTTTTTGCCGACACCGATGGGCGCGTTTACACGTACTACGGATGCACCAACAACAGCGGCGTAATGTTTCGTGAACTCGACGCTAAAAACATGCTCGTACCCAAGGGCTCTCCCATTGTTTGCCAGCTGATCAATCCACTGAAAAAATCGGCAAAAAAGGTGAAGCCAGCCAACGACAAATCGGCAAACATCACGGCAACCGGCTCGTGGATGACCAAATACAACGGAAAATACTATTACCAGTGCACCGAATTAAACAAGGGCCTGAATAAATACTGCGACGTGGTTTACGTGGGCGACAGCCCGATAGGGCCATTTACTTATGCGGCCAATAACCCGGTTTCACTTATTCCTGAAGGTTATATTTCAGGAGGAAACAAAGGCGTGACCTTTGCCGACAAATACGGAAACTGGTGGCATTTAGGAAGTATAACAGCCGGATTGGGCCGAAATGCACAAGGTACGCTCGGATTGTTCCCTGCCGGATTTGATAAGGAAGGCAACCTGTTTGTGAAATCAGATTTTGCCGACTGCCCTATTGCAATGCCATCGTCGAAGAACAATAACATCGACAAGCTGAATCCGGAATGGACATTAATTTCAGGCGAAGCGGAAGCAGAAGGTTCAACTTCGGCATATCCTGAAAATTCGGCTATCGACGACGACCTGAATACCTTCTGGGCCGCACGAACCGGGAAACGGGGCGAATGGCTCAGCCTCGATCTGGGTTCGGAATGCACTGTGAATGCCTTGCAGATTTACTTTTCAGGAAATAAACTTACCCCAAATGTGAGCGATAGTGTAAAAGCCTATCAATACCTGGTTGAGTATTCGACAAACAGAAAAGAATGGAAAAAGCTGGTTGACCAAACGAAAAACACCAGCTACCAGCCAACGGTTTACCATGAGTTGAAAAACCCGGTTGAAGCACGATACCTGAAAGTTACGAATTACAATGTTCCGGCCGGAGCGTTTGCCATTGCGCAATTGAGAGTTTACGGGCAGGGCTCGCACCGAAAACCTAAAAAGGTGAACGATTTCAAGATGATACGCGACTCGCGCGATTTGCAGTCGGTTAAACTGTTCTGGAAGAAACAGCCCAATACAACAGGCTTTAATATCCGCTACGGAATCGACAAGGATAAGCTTTACCACAGCTACCAGGCACCGGCAAAAACCACTAAAATAACCATTCACTGTCCCGATAAGAATAAGGCCTATTGGTTTCAGATCGATGCGTTCAACGAAAATGGTGTGTCGCCTGGGAAACCGGTGATGTGCAGGTAGAAACTGGTTAAATGAATTATCTCAGTAGTGTACAAACTGCTAAACGTAAGTTCGATGCAAGAGTATGTTATCTGTGACTGAAATTGAGTTCAGGTAGAACTCACATTACCTGGCATTGCGGCTGTCTCAAACAAAATGTTGCTTTGGCTTTTCTCTGTGAAACGCTGTGATAGACTCTGTGCAGCTCTGTGTTTCAATTTTTTTACACAGAGAAAGAACGCAGAGACACAGATTGATTAAACGGTCGCGTAAAAAGACATCAATTTAACCGGCACAACGACATTTGACCATCGGGCGGATATCGATAAAAAGAAGTTATTCGTTCAGGAGATTAAACGTGTGACATGCCACAATGCCAGCGGTTTCGGTGCGCAGGCGGCTTTCGCCCAAACTAACCGGAACAAAACCGGCATCGAGCGCCAGCCTGATTTCTTCAGGAGAAAAATCGCCTTCAGGACCAATTAAAATCAGGTAATTTTCACCAGGTTTTACCACGCTCTTCAGCAATTCGCGGTGCTGCTCGTCGCAATGGGCAATAAATTTCCGGCCATCAAACGGTTGTTTAATAAACGTGGTGAATTTGGTCATGGCATCCAGCTGCGGCAGGTAAGCTTTCAGCGATTGCTTCATGGCCGAAACCATTACCTTCTCCAGCCGGTCGGCCTTAATCTCCTTGCGCTCGGAGTGGTGGCACAGCAGCGGCGTAATCCGGTTGACACCTATTTCGGTAGCTTTTTCGAGGAACCACTCGATGCGTTCGATGTTTTTGGTTGGGGCAATGGCAATATGAACACCGAAGTTTCGCTGGCCGTATTTCAACTCCGAATGAACCACCTTTACCGTGCAACGCTTCGGATTCGGATCGTCAATCAATGCATGAAAAAAACCTCCGCGCCCATCGACAAGCGTTACCTCATCGCCTTTTTCGAGCCGCAATACCCGCACACAATGTTTCGATTCGGTTTCGTCGAGCGTGTAAACCGGACTTTTCAGATCAGGCGTGTAAAAAATGTGCATATTTATTCGTTTCTCGGGTTACGCAACCAAAGGTAACAGTTTGTTGGCTACGATTGGCTATGCACCTTTTATTTAATAACGGAACTATCGGTTAATTGGTTTATCAGGATTTCGATGAACCTTGTGATAACA
>DAOPZV010000308.1:0-2877 GCA_035353575.1 Prolixibacteraceae bacterium
GGCTTTTATTATTTTGTTCCGCATTAAACCGTTGCTACAAAATGACAGGTTTTGTCTCCACGCCTGACGGTTTCCAGAATTTTCACGTCAATGGGTCTTCCCAATGCGGTTTCGAAAATAGTTTGGTGAGTTGCACGGGTACATTCGCAGTGAATATCATTGGGCTTTGCTGGCCGGTATTTTGCTGCAGGGCAATAGCAACCTTTTGAAACCTCGCCGTAACGTACATGCACCTGGTTCCCGTCTTTCCATACTTCAAAATTGTGTTTGTAGGCTTCAATCAGTTTGTTTAGATCGCCTTTCCCTTGTTCTGCAATGTTACTTTTAAACTTGAAACGGTTGAAACAACCGCGGCCGCAACCGGCAAGCAGCTTCACTTTGGTGGCTTGGTCAAGTTCAGTGTCAATTGTCTCGATTAAATCTGAAAGCCAATTCTGGATAAACTCTTTTTCCTGAAGCAAGGCTTTATACTTTTCATTTTCCTCCGAGATAGTTTCAGGAGAGTTGGCTGTAGCTGGCGTGGAAATTAAAAAACATCCGGCACATGCCCCAAGCGCAAGTGATCCTCTGAAGAATTCTTTTCTGTTCATAGCTCATTGATTAATTAGTTTTCATCAATGAGACAGTTTTCAGAAAAAATACCCTGAAAATTTACACTGAATTACAAATTCAGAAAGTTGCATTACAACATCGGACTTAAAATTCGCGAGAATGATTCTTTTATTCTGTTTATTCGAGGCCGCTTTCGCCATTCTTCCAGTAAAATCAAATCGCTCTTTCCCTGATCTTCAAGGAACTGATTGGTAAGTGTTTGGGCAACCTCTTCGTCGTAAATCATCGCATTTACCTCAAAATTAGTTTCCAAACTACGGAAGTCGAGGTTTGCCGTGCCAACCGACGAAAAAATGCCGTCGGCAACAATTACTTTGCTATGAGTAAATCCGGCTTTATAGAAATATACCTTCACACCAGCTTCGAGCAGTTCTTCTACATACGAGTTGGTGCTCCATTTCGGTGTTATGGCATCCGAAAGTCCCGGAACAATTATTCGCACGTCGATTCCGCCCAGCGCCGAAGTTTTCAGTGCGGTTACAATGTCGGTGGTCGGCATCAGGTAAGGGGTTGAAATGTAAACATACTCGTTTGCCGACGAGATGGCTGAAAAATAGGCGTGGCTTATGCTTTCCCAATCTGAATCGGGGCCGCTTGATGTCATTTGAACCAGTTTTCCTTGCCCTGACGCAAATGGTTTAAAATATTCGTCGCCTTTCAAAATTTCTTTGGATACAAAATGCCAGTCGGCCATAAAAATAATCTGCAGGGCTGTTGCTCCACCTCCAACTACTTTCAGGTGAGTATCCCGCCACGATCCGATGTCGGGTATTCCATACAAGTAGCGGTCGGCAAAATTCAAACCACCAACAAAACCAATTTCACCGTCAACGATAATTATTTTCCGGTGGTTGCGGTAGTTTACCCGCGATGTGAGCATCGGAAAGCGAACTTTCATAAAACAGTCAACTTTTACTCCGGCGTCAGACATCGAGCGGATGAATTTCCTTTTTAATTGCCAGCTGCCAACGTCGTCAAAAATCAGCCTTACTTCAACTCCCTCTTTTGCTTTTTTAATGAGCAACTCCCTTAATTGATTACCTATCCGGTCGTTTTCAATGATATAATATTCAAGGTGTACATGGTGTTTCGCCTGTTCTATTGTTTTGAAAATTTCAGGAAAAGTCTCGTCGCCATTGCGTAAAATAAAAACTTCGTTGTCGTTCGTTAAAATGGCATTCGAGTTGGAGAGCAAAAGATTCATCAGCCTCTTTTTCGAGTGTATTTTTTCGTTGAAACGCAGATGATTTACCGGAAGGTTATCCAACTGTTCCATCGTAAGGTTCCGGAGTTTTTCCAGATCTTTGAGGCCTTTACGCGAAAACATCTTTGTTTTTCGGTATTCCTGACCAAAAAAGAGGTAAATGATAACACCGGCGAATGGCAATAAAATCAGCACCAAAATCCAGCTGATTGTTTTTTCAGGGTTTCGGTTTTCGAGAATAATCAGGATAGCAATAAAAACCATCGTCGAAAAATAGAGGATGGTCACCAAATTTGGCATCGATTTCCACAAACTGATAAGAATGTCCATTCGGCTTTATTTACCTTTGTTTTGAGCGATTAAATTTCCATAAAAATCGAAATAAAAACAAGCATAAAACAGCTGTTTCTCAATAAAATCGACGAGCATTGGACATAAATTAGTGGCCAAGTCGGATCATCTCCCTGATTTCAGCTCTTTTGATTTTTCCGCTTTGAGTCAATGGAAACTTACTTAGAAAAAGGATTGCTTTGGGTCTTTCAAATGCGGGCAATACCAAGTTAATTTTCTCCTGAAGTAGGCTGGTTTCAAACGGGTTCCCTTCAATTACCAAAACAATTTTCTCGCCCAGTTTATTGTCGGCAACCGACGAAATGGCAAAGGGCTGCTGAATAAGCTTTTCCAGTTTCTTTTCAATAGCTTCGGGCGAATATTTAACTCCTCCTGAAATGATGACAGAATCGGCCCGGCCCAAAATACGAAAGGATGTGCTGGACTGAAGTTCGGCTAAATCATTTGTTTTCAGCGCATCGCTAATTTCAGGAGAATGAATTTGCAGACATCCATTTTCCTGAAGGCTCACTGTTATTCCGGGTAAGCAGTGGTAAAAATCGGATTTCGCCGGGCCCGAAAGCTCGCGAATGGCAATGTGCGAAGCAGTTTCAGTCATTCCATAGGTTGAAACAATCCGGCTATTGAACGACTCAATTTGTTTTTCAAGCTCAGCGGAAACTGCCGATCCGCCAATGAGCAAATTCCTGATATTTTGAAGTTTATGCACT
>DAOPZV010000309.1:0-2855 GCA_035353575.1 Prolixibacteraceae bacterium
TCCATCGCCGATCCACCAGATGAGAGCACAGAGTCGCCAACCTGTAATACGCGGCTTAGAACACTTATATATTCAGCCTGAGTATCAGGAGTCATACTTTTTGGGTCCATTACACCGGCACCACCGTGAATCACAAGTGCATAATTCTTTATCTGAGCGGTTGCCAGTAAATTGAAGGCCACTGAAATGGAAAGCAAAAAGAGTATTTTAATGTGTTTTGATCGCATTTTTCTCAATTTGTTTCAAAGCTAACGATTTTAGTTAAACTGTAATTGCAGTTGCTTCGCCTGATTTTGTTTATCATTGTGGGCGATTTCTGGAACAAAAAAATTATTCGCTTGTTAAACATCGTGACTTACATTAGATTTGAAATAAACCTATGGCAAAATATTCGATCAAAGATCTGGAGCATTTTTCGGGTATAAAAGCGCATACAATTCGTATCTGGGAAAAAAGATATGGCCTTTTAGACCCTCACAGAACCGATACAAATATTAGATTGTACACCGACGATGATGTTCGGAAGATACTGAATGTATCGATGTTAGTGAAGAACGGCTATAAAATTTCAAATGTAGCGTCGTTCAGCGGTTCGAAAATCCAGTCTGAAGTTCTTCGAATAAATCAGCATTTGAACGATACCAATAAAAACATCGATCAGCTGCTTTTTCAGACTGTAAATCTCAACGCTGTCGGGTTCGAAAGTTTACTGGACGAAATGATTCAGAAGAATGGCTTCAGAAAGACCTTGGAGCAAGTCGTTTATCCGTTTTTCGGGAGAATTGGTGTTTTGTGGCAGGCTGGTTCTATATTTGTGACACACGAACATTTTGTTTCTAACTTGATTCGCAATAGGTTAATTAATGAGACCTATAAGGTAAAAGGCGAAGAATTATCGGGAAAAATGCTATTATACCTTCGTGAAAACGAATGGCACGAGTTGGGCTTACTCTACTATAATTATTTGGCAACACAAGCTGGTTTGCAGTGCGTTTATTTCGGACAGAGTCTGCCGTTTGAAGATTTGAAAAGTCTTTTAATCAATGAGAAATATGACTTTGTCGTCACATCTTTTGTCCATTTCATTGAAAAAAGTGAATTGGAAGACTACTTATCTGAATTGTCAGGTTTGGTTTCCGAAGGGCATATCATTATTTCAGGCCGCCATGTTGTATTTAACAAGCCCAAACTTCCTGCAAATGTTACATTGGTAAAAAATGCGAACGAGTTTATTCGGAAAATTACGCAGTAGAATCTAATTTATTTTGTGCTAAAGTAGATTGCAAAAAAGTGCAAGGTGCTTCCGGCTAAAACAAAAAGATGCCAAATCCCGTGGCTGTATGGCAATTTTCTCCACATGTAGAAAATCACACCCAATGAATAGGCGACGCCTCCCAAAACCAGGAATACAATGCTTGGCCCAGGCATTTTGAGGTATATCTGTTTTGCAGCGACTATTGCCATCCAGCCCATTACAAGATAAATACCAACCATTAATTTTCTGAACCGGTGCAGGTATATCGAACGAATTACAGCGCCGGTTATAGCCATTCCCCAAATAATTGCGAACAGCGACCAACCCCATACTCCCCGGAGTGTGGTAAGTAAAATTGGGGTGTAAGTGCCTGCTATCAGCAGAAATATTGAAATGTGATCGAATCTGGCGAAGACATTTTTTAATTTCGGATTTGTAAAGCTGTGGTATAAGGTTGATGAAAGGTAAAGCACAATTAGGCTGCATCCGTATATGATGAAACTCACCAGATGCCAAATATCTTCATATTCGCCCGCAACCATTATGAGAAAAACAAGAGCAACGATGCTCAAAAGGGCGCCAATCCCATGTGTGATGCTGTTTACAATTTCTTCGCCTGTACTCAATTCGCGTCGCTGATTCTCTTTCGACATGGCTCTTTTAGTTTTTTATCTCGGGAAAATAAACCACCCGAAGTTTCAAAAGTTTTGAACAAATGGTGATTTGCAGAAAAGATCGGTTAAATATTGGTCTTTTTATCAATCAGGTACGAGTTGCGTTCAGACGAGTTTCTGCTTATCAGTTCTGCGAGAAATCCGGCGAGGAAAAGCTGTGTTCCAATAACCATGGCCGTCAGCGACAAGTAGAAGTAAGGGCTTTGGGTAATTCGGGGTGCCAATTCGTTATGCAGGGTGTGAATCACTTTTTGTGCACCAACCCATATCGCCGATGCGAATCCAAGCATGAACGTTATCACACCTAAAACGCCAAAAAAGTGCATGGGTCGTTTACTGAATTTCGAGATAAAAATTACCGAAAGTAAATCGAGCGGGCCACGAATAAAACGTTCCATTCCAAATTTCGTCGATCCGTATTTTCGCTCCTGATGGTGAACTACTTTTTCACCTATTTTTTTGAAGCCGGCCCATTTTGCCAAAACCGGAATGTAACGGTGCATATCACCATAAACTTCGATACTTTTCACAACTTGTTTCCGGTAAGCTTTTAGGCCACAATTGAAATCGTGTATTTTGATTCCGGTCATGCGGCGGGCGGTCCAGTTGTAAAATTTGCTCGGAATATTTTTCGAAAGGATCGGATCGTATCTTTTTTTCTTCCAGCCCGAAACAAGGTCAAATTTTTCTTCGGTAATTAACCTGTACAACTCCGGAATTTCCTCAGGGCTATCCTGTAAGTCGGCATCCATTGTAATGACGACATTCCCTTCTGCCTGCTCAAAACCACAAAAAAGACCGGCAGACTTTCCATAGTTTCGCCTGAATTTAATTCCTTTTAAGTGAGCGTTTTCGTTACAAAGCTTTTCAATCAGCTCCCACGATCCGTCTGTGCTGCCATCGTCAATCAAAATAACTTCGTAAGA
>DAOPZV010000310.1:0-2849 GCA_035353575.1 Prolixibacteraceae bacterium
GGTGTCGTTCAGCAAAACGATGTAGGCCGATGGTCGTTCGCCTTCTACAGGACCAGGCCATGTGGTGAGGTAACCCGCCCATCCGAGGAGTTCAAAAATCTGCGCGCTGAACGATTCATCAGTGCTGAGGATGTATTTCAGCGATTGTGCATTGCGGGCCGAAGCCGAGTTTCGCGCCAGGTCAACCCATTCGCGAAGTTGTTCAGCAGTAATTTTTTCAGACTGGTAAAACCGGCGGTAGGTGCGGTTTTTAGATATGAGATCTTTAATCATGACGTTTGATTTTAACTACCGACTAAAATAAGCAAAATCGCTTTTAAATAAACACACTCATTATCAACACTGTTATTATCCCAACAACGCCAACTGTTGATTCCATAAGCGTCCACGACTGGAAAGTCTGTTTTATACTCAACCCGAAATATTCTTTGAACATCCAGAAACCAGAGTCGTTGAAGTGTGACCACATTACACTTCCGGCGCCTGTTGCCAACACCATGAGTTCGGGCGAAGTACCTGCTTTTTGGGCCAGCGGCAGCATAATCGGAGCCGTAGTGAGTGTTGACACGGTGGCCGAACCGGTTGCCAGCCTGAAAATGGAAGCAATCAGGAAAGCCATAAACAGGGGATTCATCTGAATATTGTCCGAAATAGAGCGGATGTATTCGATAACGTGACTATCTTTCAATACCTGCGAGAACGCGCCGCCACCGGCAATAATCAGCACAATCATCGAGATGGCACCAATCGACTTGGCCGAGCTGTTCATCACATCGTCCATGCTGCGGCCTTTGCGCAAACCCAGGGCGAAAACGGCTACAATTACGGCCATAAACAGCGCTATGTTGGCATCGCTCATAAATTTAAAAAACGTGAGTATTCCTGAAATAATGCTTGTAGATTGTTCGCCAAAACCTTTTCCTGCAAAAAGATGTTGGTAAAATCCGGTTATGCTTTCGATTCCCATTTTAGTCAATTCGGCTTTGGCAGGTGGCGGACCAAAAATAAGGTCGGTTAAGGCACCTAAAAGCATCAGGATAATGGGAGTAATGGCGCAGACTACGCTGATCCCCAAACCCGGAAGCTCGCTTTTTTCGAATTTTCGCTCGTTAAACAAATCGGCTGGCGGATTCACAGTGATGTTTTTGGTAAAGCGCGACAACCAGACCCCGCCAATCAAACAGGCCGGAATCATGGGTATTAGTCCGTACATCAATACTTTATTCACGTTGGCTTCATAAATAAACGATACGTAGGTAGGAGCGGGATGAGGCGGCAAAAAGCAATGCGCTACAGAAAGCGCCGAACACAACGGAAGTGCCAGCCAAATCGTAGGTAATTTGGTGGTTGAGGCAAAAGTAAAAATCAATGGGATGAGCACCAGGAAACTGGCATTGTACATCATGGGTAAACCAACCAGGAACCCGGTAATCAGCAAGGCGTACTGCACATTTTTTAAACCCATGAAATCGATCATCCGGAAAGTAATGGTATGGGCTGCTCCGCTCTCTTCCAGAATTTTGCCCAACATGGCGCCAAAAGCCAGGATCAGCACGATTTTGCCCATGGTATCGCCAACGCCTTTCAGCACCGAGTCGAGAATATCGAGCGGGTTCATGCTGCTAAGTAATCCCACGGCAAACGAGGTGATTAGCAATGAAAGAAAAGCGTTGATTTTGAATTTGCTGATAAGCAACAGCAGGATAAGAATTCCGATTCCGACAATGACGAGAGGCATAGCAGTTTGGTTCAGTTGTGTGGTTTAAAGATAGATTTTTTTATTGGTGTCCGGCTAAAAATTTCAGATTGTTCGCTTCGCTAGAATTACAGAATATTAATGAGGGATCCCTCACTTTGTTCGGGATGACAGTCAGTCTTGTTTTCGGGGGTGACAGAATTGCGCGGCAGAGCCGCGCAATTCTGTCACCATCTTTTATAGCACGAAACTGTCATTCAGAGCGTAACAACGTGAAGCGAAGAATCTGAATTGATATGACATAGTTTGCCTGTGAATATTTTTTTTTGAAACCTGAAATTGAGGTGGAGATGGATAGATATATTTCGTTGGATTATGTTGTAAATTAGTACAATATTTATATGCAACGAGCCTACGGCTCTTAAAAATGAACAACCCAAATTGTTTTATTCGACGCAACTATATGTTTTGGGATATCGTCTTCTGACTAAATACATTAATTAGGAGTATGGAGATATTAAAGTTAATATTTGTTCTTTTGCTACTTATTGCTTTCTCAAATTCTTGTGTAAAAGAATCGGTGGATTCGTTATCAGTACTTGAGAAACTAAAATCTACCCAATATTTTGATGCGGAAGTATTTGCAAAAACTGATCTGAAAATTTATGGGACGTGGAAACTATTTTCAGTAACTGGAGGATTTTCAGGTGGCCAGCATGAGTTAGGGTTTGATTTTCTGGAAATCAAGGAATATGGGATATATGGATTTGTAAAAAAGGACAGCTTGCTTGAATTTGGGGAAATAGCTCCTGGATTACAAGTTGCTAATGAGATTGGTTTAAAAGTTTCTTTTGAAAAGGATGAGAAATCCGCTTCATACTTTGGCAATATAGAAAGAAATGTAGTTTTCAGCGGTAATGATACTCTGCATTTATATTCTCCTTGTTGTGATCTTTATGATTTTCATTTAAAACGTGTTAGGTGAAAACAAAAAACAGGTAAAACCCGATCTTTCAATCGTGCCTTACCTGTTTCTATTTTATGCAAATTAATTGCTATTTCTTCAGTTCATTCGAGAACGAATACGGGAAATCGCTTTCGTTGATTCCGCGTTTTTCGTTTGGTTTTGGCCCCATTGTGAAGTCGATTTTAG
>DAOPZV010000311.1:0-2811 GCA_035353575.1 Prolixibacteraceae bacterium
ACGTTAGCGGTCTGGTATTCCCATTCCAATCCTTCGTCGAAATGGCCCGGAACAACCAGCGCCCATTTGGCACCTGTTCGTTTGGCACATTCAACGCCTTGTTCCATTTTCTTTTTCAGCATGTCTTTTATGGCCGGATCTTGAGTCACCATTGATTTAACTGCAAAATCGGCATACAATACGAATGGTCCCAAATCCATGTTTCGGCGAGCCAGTTCCGAAGCAATTTTTTCCTGGAGAGCTGGTTCTTTTCCCATCAGGCCATTGTCGAAGATGGCCCGAAACCCTTGATCGGCGATGAATTTGATCTGGTCGAACAAATCGTCACCGGCGCTTTCTTTAAAGGTGCCAAATCCGGGCGCATATTTCAGTTTAAATTGCGATTCGTTGGAAATTTTTCCTTCCGAGGCGAAGGTTTTCGTTGTACCGGCAAGGCTAACGGCAGCGATGGTTCCGGCTGCATTGCGTAAAAATGATCTTCGTTCCATGTTCAGTTCAGTTTAGATTTATTGTCCGAAGATAAAAAACTACTACGCTTAACGCAAATTTCAATGGAATTTTGCCATTCTGGTCTGGTTGGTTTTTTATCGTTCGAATCCCTTTGATCTGAAAAAGTTTTCTAATTTTATCCGACCTTATGAAACTATAAAACACGATTAATAACCAACTAAATTTACAAACTATGATCAATAGAAAATTGCGAATGGGAATGGTTGGCGGCGGAAGCGACGCCTTTATCGGAGCCATTCATCGGCTTGCAGCTTTTATGGACGGACAAATCGAACTGGTCTGCGGCTGCTTCAGTATTAATCCTGAAATTTCAGTTTCCTCCGGGAAATCGTATTACCTTCCTGAAAGCCGAATTTATAAAACCTATCAGGAAATGTTTGAAAATGAGGTGAAGCTTCCTGAAGGCGACCGCATGGATTTTGTAACCATTGTTACTCCAAATTTCGCGCATTTCGGGCCAGCCATGATGGCACTCGATAATGGATTTAACGTGGTGATTGACAAACCAATAACTTTCACACTGGACGAAGCACTTCAACTTCAGAAAAAACTCGAAGAAACAGGCTTGCTACTCGCTTTAACTCATACCTATTCGGGCTATCCGGCAGTAAAACAAGCCAAACAAATGGTTGCCGAAGGTCTGTTGGGCAAAATCAGGAAAGTATTTGTCGAATATCCGCAAGGATGGCTTTCGGCAAAAGTTGAAGATGCCGGAAATGCACAGGCATCGTGGCGTACTGATCCCAAACGTTCAGGAAAAGCTGGCGCTATGGGCGATATTGGTACACATGCCCATCATTTGGCCGAATACATTACCGGATTAAAAACCACTGAATTATGCGCTGAACTGAATGTGTTTGTTCCCGGACGTTTGCTTGATGACGACGGAGCCGTTTTGTTGCGTTTTGATAGCGGCGCCCGCGGAGTTTTAGTGGCTACACAAATTGCAGCAGGTGAAGAAAATGCACTAAAAATAAGGGTGTATGGCGAAAAAGGTGGTTTGGAATGGTCGCAAATGGAACCCAATAGCCTGATTGTAAAATGGACGAACAAACCAATGGAAACCTATCGTACCGGAACCGGATTTGTTGGTTCGGCTTCGGCTGCCAATACCCGTACTCCCGGTGGGCACCCCGAAGGCTACCTGGAAGCATTTGCCAATATTTACCGTAATTTCTCATTCCATCTTCGCGCCAAGATGAACGGAGAACAGCCTAAACCTGAATGGCTCGACTATCCGGGCATTGAAGACGGCATTCGCGGAATGCAGTTTATTGATACCGTGGTGAAAGCCGGATATAACGACGACATAAAATGGGTACCTTTCGGGTAGTTTCAAGTTCAAAATTCCAAGTTTCAAGTTTCGGGCGGCACCTGGAACTTGAAATCTGAAACTTGGAACTATTTTATCAAAACAACAACCAATAAAACTAAGAATATGGGCAGACCAGTAACTTTATTTACAGGGCAATGGGCCGACCTTCCCATTGAAACTTTATGCGAAAAGGCGCTTGGCTTTGGCTACGATGGCCTCGAACTTTGCACCTGGGGCGACCACATGGAAATAGACAAGGCCGATCAGGCTTATTGCGACGCACGCAAAGAATTATTAGCCAAATACGACTTGCAGTTATTTGCCATTTCTACTCACCTGGTTGGGCAATGCGTTTGCGACCCAATTGACGAGCGCCACAAAGGAATTTTACCGGACTACATTTGGGGCGACGGCGATCCGGAAGGAGTTCGCCAGCGCGCAGCCGCTGAAATTATAAAAACCGGCAAAGTAGCAAAAATGCTGGGGCTGGATGTGGTAATTGGTTTCACCGGAAGCCCAATCTGGCACATGCTGTATTCGTTTCCGGCTGTGAGTCAGGAACGGATAAACCAGGGCTACGAAGAATTTGCCAAGCGGTGGATTCCGATTCTGGATGAATTCCAGAAAATAGGAGTGAAGTTTGCTTTGGAAGTTCACCCAACTGAAATTGCTTTCGACATAGCAACCGCACGCCGTGCATTAAAAGCTGTGAATTACCATCCGGCTTTTGGTTTCAACTTTGACCCAAGCCACCTGGGTTACCAGGGTGTTGATTACGTGAAATTTATCTACGAATTTGCAGATCGCATATTCCACGTTCATATGAAAGATGCCTATTGGGCCGAACACCCGATGGAAATTGGCGTTTTCGGTGGCCACACCGAATTTGGTGACAACCGCCGATTCTGGAATTTCCGCAGTTTAGGCCGTGGAAAAATTGATTTCGAAAACATTATTCGTGCGTTGAACGACATCAAATACAATGG
>DAOPZV010000312.1:0-2767 GCA_035353575.1 Prolixibacteraceae bacterium
TGAAAATTGCCAATGCACCACAATTCACACTTTTTGCCGAAGCAGAATACCGCTGGGCCCACAACTTTTACATCAGGCTGAATTACTACCGTGCCGACCAGATTTATATGCCGGTTGGACTATACGATTTCAAAGGCCTGGCAAACCCAGCCGACTATAAACAGGCGGAATTGCCTAAATATGACTTGATTGGTACCAGCGCTAATTACCTACTCAAATTCAGGAAACTGCCCGCTATTAATTTAATTTTGGGTGCCCAGAATATTCTGGATACGGAGTATATCCAATATTCATATACCAATTTTCCTGAAGGGAACGCGAAATACACGAGCAATCAGGTTTACTATGGAATGGGTCGAACCTGGTTTGCCGGAGTGAAGATTCAGTTTTAACTATAAAAAAGCCCGCCGGTTTATACTCCGGCAGGCTCATATGATCGGGTACAAAAACCTTTTTATTGTTTGATTTGAGACAATTCAAGCACCTGCCCGTCTTTCAGCAAAACGTCTTTTAGTTCCGAATAGTTTATATCCTGAACAGCCGATTTTTTGTCAATAGCCAAAACTGCGGCCTTAACAGCCGATTGCCCCAAAATCATGAAAACCGGTTCCATCCGGATCGATCCATAAGCAATGTGACTCGACGACACGCAAACCGGAACCAAAAGATTAGTACATTCTTCTTTTCTAGGTACAATTGAACCGTACGAAATAGAATAAGGAGTTTTGGGCGAAACACCAATATCCCCTTCGTCCTGCACAAATCCTTCGGCGGTTACGTAGCGCTGCACATTGTGCGAATCCATTGCATACGAACCCATTCCAATCGGATTTGGCACTTCGCGTTTGGCCAGCACATCGTTTTCAGTAGTTACATAAACGCCAACCATGCGTCGGGCTTCGCGAATATACAATTGCCGCGACCAGTTTCCATTATCGGTAAACTCATCCTTCGCCAGGCCCCATTGTTGCATTTCATCATGAATTTCTTTCGGAACGCGCGGATCGTTGGCCACATAATACAGCAATCCTTTCTGATAGTCTTCGTGTTCTTTAATAATCTCCCTGCGGCGTTCATACGATGCTTCAGGGTAATCGTAATTCATGCCGATAAAATCGCTACTGAACGGGCCATGATTATTAGTGTCGGTTTTCCGGTTTGGAATCAGGTCGAATTTATCGAACCATTCGCGCCAACCAGCATCGAACACGCGACCAAGCAACTCATATTTAGCAGGATCATAATTTTCAGGCTTCGGGAAAGGCACCTGATTGTCGGGATGGTTGCTCATGCAAAGTCTGAAACAATAAGCCTGAATTTTATTGTCGCCAGAGCAATTTGGAGCAATCGGTTCCCGAGAAATACCATACAGCAACCCACTTTCCGGTTTCCCTGGTATTTTATACGGATCGACTTTTGTTTTGAAATGATGACCATGTTGAAACACCTCAGCCTGAACGCCATTCCACATTTCGTTGTAAACCGAACAAGCCTCGCGGCCAACATGAGATGAAACGCCCGCAGCTGCCATCAAATCGCCTTCGTAAGTGGCGTCAATAAATACTTTGCCAATGAATAATTTCCCTGAAAGAGTTTTAAACGAAGAGATTTTGCCATTCTCTTTTGTTACGCCGCCAGCACCCCTGTCAAGCCACTCGTTACGCAAAACATTGATTTTATATTCAGCTACAAAGTCTTCGAAAACCTTTTCGGCGATGTGAGGCTCAAAAATCCACATGGTGCGATTTTCGCCATCCATAGCAACAGTTCCCTGCCCTTTGTTGCCGAATTCCGAATGCTTTTGCCATTTCCAGGCTGTCGAATCGTTGTAGTATTTCCAAACGCGGTGATAAAACTCGCGCGAAAGCCCGCCAATGGTCGATTTATTACCGGTATCGGTAAAACCTAGTCCGCCCGAAGAAAGGCCGCCCAAATGCGTATCTGGAGAAACGACAATAACCGATTTGCCCGACTTTACAGCTTCAACAGCAGCAATAACAGCAGCCGAAGTTCCTCCGTAAATGATGATGTCAGCCTTGTATTGGTTCAGATTCCGGGGCTTGGCGACACATCCATTTATCAAAACAAAGAATGCCAATGAAATTACAAGTATTAATTTACTCATGTTTATCGGTTTAGCTTATGAATTGAATACACTATTTCTGATTTCTTTTTCAATATAATGTCAGAAAATTTAATCATTCACAATATAATATAGTTAGTTTAATCTAATAAAAATCCGAACAATACTTTTCCACAATCAAGTCCAATCTACCAGATTTAGTAATTCGGGGTCTATTCTACTAGAGGATATGTTTCAAAATCTAAATATGGAATGAGCCCTCGATATTCACGGTTTTTATCAAACGATCTGATGTCAACAACACGCATTTTAAAATCGGAAGATTCCCCTTGTTGTGCTATTGGAATATTGGCATAATACGCTATGCATAATTCATTTACAATGGGTGCAACTAAAGGACACGATTTTTTCATTCGTCCCAAAACAGGCAAATTCGCCACATCTTTTGCTATTTTCCAACGTCTGATATCAAATAACCACAGCCCTTCTCCTGAAAGTTCATATTTGTGCTCACTGCGCACGGAATTTTGCAATTCGCTTTTATCGGTAGTTTTAATCAGAGGCATGTTAACCGATGGTCGTTGGCGCACTTTATTATCACAATCATTTACCGCAAGGCGATCAAGATTATCGGCATTATGAAAAACGGTCTTCAATTTCTGAGGTTTTGGATTTACAGGTTGA
>DAOPZV010000313.1:0-2736 GCA_035353575.1 Prolixibacteraceae bacterium
AGGGCTTCACTTTGAGTGAAACCCTGACTAGCTTTGACCGTTTATCAAAATTATTGTCTAAATTTATTCCTCTGAAAAACATCAACTTTTAAGCAATGAACGACCTGTATTTAATTGGCAACGGCTTTGATCTGGCTCATGGATTGGAGACTTCCTATAATGATTTTTTGTTGTGGTATTTAAAGAAGTCTTTGCATATATGTAGTGCAAAGCACTTGTTTGACGATCAGCTTATAACTGTCAAAAAAGGTGATTCATTCGGAACTGGCGTTACAAATTATAAGACTATAAAAGAAATTTTGGAAGATAGGGAGAGCGGCACATTTTCAATAAAATACAAGAATGATTTTTTTGAGAAGATTTTAGAGAGTTATCGAGATTTCAAATGGGTTGATATTGAGTATGAATATTATATGACTTTGGTTGAGATTTATAAGAAGTTGGATTCTGGCACCTACCTAAAGGAATCAATAATTAATCAATTAAAGGAACTGAATTCTTGTTTTGATGCAATAAAGAAAAGATTGACTGAATATCTTCTATCAATCGAAATAACTACAAAACTAGAGAATAGAAAGATCGAAGCCATTTTATTGGAAGGTACAGGAGCAGAAGGCAATAACAGGGGCGAAAAAATCTATTTATATTTCAATTATACGCCAACAATTGAGTTATATGCAAGAAAATATCTTTTCGAAAAGAATAACTGGATATACATTCATGGTGGATTAGAAGATTCTGTTAATCCAATGATTTTTGGCTATGGAGATGAGATGGATCCATACTACGATAAAATAGAGAATTTAAACTCAAACGAATTTCTAAAGAATATTAAATCCTTCAGTTATTTTAAAACTGATAACTATTTAAGAGTGATACGCTTCATTGACTCAGATGATTTTACTGTCAAGATTTTAGGTCATTCTTGTGGGTTGTCAGACCGAATACTTTTGAATACCATATTTGAACATCCAAATTGCAAGCATATTAAGATTTATTACTATCAGAAAAGCGAAACTGAAAATGACTACTTTGAGAAAACACAGGAAATCTCAAGACATTTTAAAGCGTCAATGAAAAGTGAAATGAGAAAGAAAATTGTTCCATTTGAGGAATCAATACCACTGCCACAGAACCCAAAAGATAACTAATCCGATGAACCCAAGTCGTCGGATCAAAACGCAAAAAGCCGCTTCCCATTTCCGGAAAGCGGCTTTTGCATTTGGGATAGTCAGGGCTTCACTTGGAGTGGAACCCTGACTAAAAGATGTTACACCACGTATGTTCTCGAAGTGGTGTCGCCACCTCTTCCGGTCCAGTTGGTGTGGAAGAATTCGCCGCGAGGTTTGTCGGTGCGTTCGTAAGTGTGTGCGCCAAAATAGTCGCGCTGAGCCTGCAACAGGTTGGCTGGCAAACGTTCGCTGCGGAAACCATCGAAATAGCACAATGCTGAAGTCAATGCCGGAACCGGAATTCCGTTAGTCAAAGCAGTGGCACAAACGCGGCGCCATCCGGCCTGAGCTTTTTCAACCACCTCTTTGAAATATGGTGCAAACAACAGGTTCTGTAAATCAGGATTCACATCAAATGCTTTCTTGATGTCGCCTAAGAATACCGAGCGGATGATGCAACCACCGCGCCACATCAGGGCAATCCCACCATAATTGAGGTTCCAGCCGTATTCTTTGGCAGCTTCCATCATCAGGTTGTAACCCTGAGCATACGAAATGATTTTGGCTCCAAACAAAGCATCTTTCAGGTCCGAAATCATCTGTGCTTTGTCGATGGTCTTGTCAACAGCAGGTCCACTGATCACTTTCGAGGCTTCAACACGCAGGTCTTTTTGAGCCGACAAACAGCGTGCAAACACCGATTCACCAATCAAAGTCAGTGGAATACCCAGATCGAGTGCAGCAACACCTGTCCATTTTCCGGTACCTTTTTGTCCGGCAGTATCCAGAATTTTTTCAACCATCGCTTCGCCATCTTCATCTTTGTAACCCAGAATGTCGCGGGTAATTTCAATCAGGTACGAATCCAGATCGCCTTCATTGTATTTCTTGAAAACTTCGTGCATTTCGTCGGCGCTCAGGCCCAACAGGTCTTTCATCACCTGGTAAGCTTCGCAAATAATCTGCATATCGCCGTATTCGATACCGTTGTGAACCATTTTTACGAAATGACCGGCACCACCTTCGCCAACCCAGTCGCAGCAAGGCGAACCGTCTTCCACTTTAGCCGAAACAGCCTGGAAAATTTCTTTCACAGCAGGCCATGCGGCAGGCGATCCGCCAGGCATCATCGAAGGGCCTAACAACGCGCCTTCTTCACCGCCCGAAACACCGGTTCCGATGTACAGCAAACCTTTGCTTTCGACATATTTGGTGCGGCGAATGGTGTCAGGAAAATGCGAGTTTCCGCCGTCAATGATAATGTCGCCCGGTTCCAGGTGAGGAATAATCAGTTCGATGAAATCGTCAACTGGCTGTCCGGCTTTCACGAGCATCATCACTTTGCGGGGGCGTTCGAGCGAAGCACACAATTCGGCAATCGAATGCGCCCCGATGAATTTTTTACCGGCGCCACGGCCTGCCATAAATTCGTCAACACGGGCGGTTGTGCGGTTGAAAACAGCTACGGTGTAGCCTTTGCTTTCCATGTTTAGTACCAGGTTTTCGCCCATCACGGCCAACCCGATTAATCCAATGTCTGCTAATTTTTTCATTTTGTATAGTT
>DAOPZV010000314.1:0-2718 GCA_035353575.1 Prolixibacteraceae bacterium
ATGATTGCCATTGGTGTTGGCGGCGCCGACGCTGTTGATGTGATGGCCGGAATGGCCTGGGAACTGAAATTCCCAAAACTGATTGGGGTTAAACTCACCGGAAAACTATCGGGCTGGGCCGCACCCAAAGACATTATCCTGAAGGTAGCCGGAATCCTAACTGTGAAAGGTGGAACAGGAGCAATTATCGAATACTTTGGCGAAGGAGCAAAAGCACTTTCATGTACCGGCAAAGGTACCATTTGCAACATGGGTGCCGAAGTGGGCGCAACTACCTCAACTTTTGGATACGACGAATCGATGGAACGCTACCTGCGTGCTACCGGCCGCGCCGCTGTTGCCGATTTGGCCAACGAAGTGAAAGAGTACCTCACCGCTGACCCCGAAGTTTATGCCAATCCAGAAAAATACTTTGATCAACTTATTAAGATTAATCTCGATGAATTGGAACCTTATGTGAATGGACCTTTCACGCCCGACCGTGCGACACCGATTTCGAAACTGGCTGAAGAAGCCAAAACCAATGGATGGCCTACCAAAGTGGAAGTAGGTTTAATTGGATCGTGTACCAACTCGTCGTACGAAGATATTTCGCGTGCAGCATCACTTGCCCGACAAGCAGTTGCCAAAAATCTGAAAACCAAAGCCGAATTCACTATTACTCCGGGTTCGGAACAAGTTCGATATACCATTGAACGCGACGGTTTGATTGATACGTTCAACCAAATTGGTGCCAGCGTATTTGCCAATGCCTGCGGACCGTGTATTGGTCAATGGTCGCGCCCGGGAGCCGAAAAAGGAGAAAAGAATACCATCATTCACTCGTTCAACCGAAACTTCTCGAAGCGAGCCGATGGAAACCCCAATACCCACGCTTTTGTAGCTTCTCCTGAAATTGTTACTGCTCTGGCTATTGCCGGAGATTTGACATTTAACCCGTTGACCGATTACCTCACCAACGAAGCCGGCGAAAAAGTGAAGCTCGATGTTCCTTCAGGAGAAGAATTACCTGCCAATGGTTTTGCGGTTGAGGATGCTGGCTATCAGGCTCCGGCTGAAAACGGGGCATCTGTTGTGGTAAAAGTTGATCCTGCATCGAGCCGTTTGCAATTGCTCGAACCCTTTAAAGCTTGGGATGGCGAGAATATTTCAGGAGCAAAATTGCTGATCAAGGCAAAAGGGAAATGTACGACTGACCACATTTCGATGGCTGGTCCATGGTTACGTTTCCGCGGTCACCTCGACAATATATCGAATAACATGCTGATTGGCGCAGTAAATGCGTTCAGCGATGCAACCAACAAAGTGAAGAACCAATTGACCGGCGAATATGGCGAAGTACCTGCTGTTCAGCGTGCATATAAAGCTGCCGGAGTTCCTTCGGTGGTTGTTGGCGACCAAAACTATGGCGAAGGTTCGTCACGCGAACATGCGGCCATGGAGCCGCGTCATCTGGGAGTAAAAGCAGTGATCGTAAAATCGTTTGCCCGTATCCACGAAACCAACCTGAAGAAACAGGGAATGCTGGCTTTGACATTTGCGAACGAAGCCGACTACGACAAAATTCAGGAAGACGATCTTTTCAATTTCGTTGATCTGAAAGAATTCGCTCCCGGCAAACCGCTAACCGTTGAATTGGTGCACGCAGATCAGTCTAAAGATGTTATCATCCTGAATCACACCTATAATCAACAACAAATCGAATGGTTCAAAGCTGGTTCAGCGCTGGACTTAATCCGTAAACAAAACCTTTAATTGAATAACCACATAGGCACATAGGACACAATAGATTAAAATTAAAATAACCAAATGAGCCTTAAGGTTAACTAATCTTCTAAAAATCAATAAAAAACTAGACATAGAAAATTAGATTAATATTTCCCAATGTGATCTATGTGACTATGTGGTTAAAAAAATGAATATGAGCGAAAAAATAAAAGTACTGAATCCGGTTGTAGAACTGGATGGAGATGAAATGACCCGCGTAATCTGGTCGTTCATTAAAGAGAAACTCATTTTGCCTTATCTCGATATCGACATCAAATACTATGATTTGGGCATCGAAAACCGCGATTTAACCAACGACCAGGTTACCATTGATTCAGCCAATGCCATCAAAAAGCACGGCGTTGGAATAAAATGTGCCACCATCACTCCTGATGAAGCCCGCGTGGAGGAATTTGGTCTGAAAAAGATGTGGAAATCGCCCAACGGAACCATTCGTAATATTTTGGACGGGACCGTTTTCCGCGAACCCATTATTATCAGCAATGTGCCACGATTGGTGCCCGGATGGAAACAGCCAATTTGCATTGGCCGTCATGCGTTTGGCGACCAGTACCGCGCCACCGACTTTGTGACAAAAGGAAGAGGCAAATTGACAATCACCTTCACTCCTGAAGATGGTGGCGAACCGGTTTCGCACGAAGTTTACGATTTCAATGGCGACGGCGTAGCTTTGGCCATGTACAATACCGAAGAATCGATTTCGGGATTTGCCCGTGCATGTATGAACCAGGCGCTGGTAAAAGGCTGGCCGCTTTACCTGTCAACCAAAAATACGATCTTGAAAAAGTACGACGGACGATTTAAAGACATTTTCCAGAATATTTACGACACCGAATTCAAACAGAAGTTTGAAGCTGCCGGAATCACTTACGAACACCGTTTGATTGATGATATGGTGGCTGCCTGCCTGAAATGGGAAGGTGCTTTTGT
>DAOPZV010000315.1:0-2710 GCA_035353575.1 Prolixibacteraceae bacterium
AGTCATTTTCTCGCAGGCATACTGAATAATTAATCGGGGTGCCGAATCCTTGTATTTCAGCAGAAACGGTTCTACTTCCGAAGGGCTAATTTTCCAGGCTTCGCGCAAAAACCAACCCATTCCCTGATGAACTTCCCGTTCATGATCGATCATGAGCTTTTCAACAAACAGAATGGACGGGATCACTTCTTTTGTTTTTTTTACGTGTTTAATCAGCGTAACAGGCACACACCTGCGCTGAAATTTGTGCGGCGAGTTGAGCCACGGAGCAAAGTCATCAGGACGAACAATCTTTTTCTCCAGAAATTTTGGTAAAACGAACATCCCAAGGGTGTCGGCATGAGCCCAGTTGTTGATGCTGACAGCGAACCAATTGCCAATTTCATCAAAAGTTTCAGGCGTAAATTGTTTCCACAGTCCATTGAGCAGAAGCAGTCCAAACGAAATCTCCTCGTATTTTCGGCTTGCCATCAAATCAGGCATTGCGCCAAGAACTGTAGGTAAATTAATGCCGGAGTCTTTCAGCAATTCTTTTACCTTGTTGTGAACCTGGGGTGCGGTAAGTCCGTATCCGATGAATTCTTCCTTAAAAAAACGTTGGGACTTCGCTACCTGTTCCTCGCTGGCATTGACGACGCAATAAAGGCGAATGTTTTCAATTAGTTCAACTGATGTCATAGCTCGGTTATTTTTGGTCAGGTTTTTTCTTTTGCTGAAGTTTTCCGATAAACTGAATCAGCCGTTTGGCGCGGGTTTCATCTCGTTTTGCCGAAGTGATCCAGTTGATATATTCTTTTTGGTGGGTGTAAGATAGCTTCTCGAAAAATGCTTCTTCATCCGGGTTTTCACGTAGTAAAAACTGAATATCTTCAGGAATGAAAACTTCCCGAACTTCCATGTCTCGTTCAAGTTCGACAATGACCGTTTCTCCAAAATTTTTCCCCAAACTCTGGCGGATTGCTTTTGTTAACCCCAAAGTGTGGCAATTTCGGCCCATGTTGGCCAAACTTCCGCGGTATTCCACCTTGCCGTCGAAGGTGGCTTTCACTTTCACCTGGCCTCGTGTTCCAAAGAGTTTTTCAACACTAAAAGGGAATTCAATGTATGCCGCATTCATGCCTTCAACCTGGTGGATTTGCGCCTCAAATCTGATTTTGGCAAGCTGGATAGTCATTACGAACTAATGTCCTTTTTCTTCCTTCGGAACAATCAACCGGTCTCCGGTTCCCTGGATCATAATGCGTTCCCATTCTTTTCCGTAACCGGGTTGGAGTGGTTTCTTCGGAACATTTTTGCCATTCCCGTTGTCGAGCAGTTTGTGCCCTTCAGTGATCTTGATATTCCCGTCCATGTATTTCATGAAAAGGTATTGGTAGAATGCTTTCCAGTCGGCTACCAGTTTGTTGCCGGTGTAAACAGAATAGCTGGTCAGGAAGTCGGTTGCTGAAGCCTGATTTTGTTTGTACAAAGCAGAAGCCTGCTGATCGATCATTTTTACTTCGTTAGCAAACTGATTTTCAAGCTGAGTCTGATATTCTTCTATTTCAGGATGAATAACATTGTAACGCGAATATGCCCAGTTGTTTACCTGGTTGAAGGTCCAGAAAGCTGAAGTTTCCGACCAGCTGATCATCGATCCGTTGCCAAGTGCATAGCTTTCAGGAACACGTGCAATGCTGCAATACATTGGGGCATAAACGCAACCGTCGGTATCGTCAACCCCGAACCAGAAGATGCCGCCAACCGGGGCGGGCAACCAACTGCGCGACTGGGCAACAAAGCTGTACCCGGTTTGCTGAGTAGCAATGGCGCGCTCGCAAAGGTAAGTGGTGCTATCAACTTTAAATTCCATTGGACGCCAGCGATAGGGCGCTTTGTATGGTCCGGCTCCCGGGTCGTTGCGCATATCCATTGGTGTGTCTTCGTAGTGGTCGCGCATTCCGGCCATCACTTGTTGAAGCGTTACCGGCGAATCAGGTTTTACCCACAAAGGCAGGCGGTTCGAAACGTAACCATTCGGATTTGGGCTGCTGTCGGCAAGCTTTGCGTCATGCGAAAATTTTCCGAGTACATAGTCTGTGTAGTTCTGGTTATCGCGTATTTCTTTATTTATTTTCCTGAAAAAAGACCAAACGCGGGCGTCGCAGGCACGGGCTCCACTGAAAGAAACCGGGTTGTAAACATCAGAAAAACTAAATGCGTTGTCCGATCCTTTGTAGAAATCGTGGGCCTTTGCAAAGCTGATTACATCGGGCGAATGAAATGTGGTTTGTTTCGGATCGCTCCAGTTGTTGGCTTTCTGAAAAGGGAAAGTGGTGATACGAGCCTGGTTGGCATGTCCGCTCACATAACCATCCGGAATTTGGCGGGCAACCCAAACGGCACCTTTTTCGAATTTGCCTTTGCCAATCATTTCCATGATCCAGGCTTCGTTGGCATCCGAAATCGAAAACGATTCGCCGCCCGAAGCATAGCCGTACTCAGCTACCAACTCGGTCATTACTTTGATCATTTCGCGGGCAGTTTTCGAACGTTGCAATCCAATTCGCATCAACGATCCATAGTCGAGGATGGCATCAGCCGGACCATATAATGAAGGAAGGCCGCCAAATGTGGTCTCGCCAATCGCAACCTGAAACTCGTTCATGAATTGCACAACGGAATACGTATGAGCTACTTCAGGAATACTTCCCAGCAATTTTCCATTTTC
>DAOPZV010000316.1:0-2703 GCA_035353575.1 Prolixibacteraceae bacterium
TTTTGGCCACACCGTATCACGTTGTAAAGAACCATTAAACCGATAAGTCCGAAAAGTAAAGAACAGAGACTGTTATGTACTGTCTTCTTTAGCAAGCGGAGTAATAAACCTCTCGCTCACAAAATCTGAAAACATTAAAGATTGTAGTTGGCTTCACTGGTTAAACACGTACGAGATGATGTTGGCACCCATTTGCAGGGCTTTCTGTCTGACATCTTCCGGATCGTTGTGAACAGTGCGATCTTCCCAGCCATCGCCCAAATCGCACTCGTAATTGTAAAAGCACACCAATCGGCCTTTGTAAATCAGGCCAAAGCCTTGTGCCGGTTTTCCGTCGTGCTCGTGAATTTTAGGCAAGCCATTCGGAAACTGGTACTTTTGATGATAGATGGGATGACTAAAAGGCAATTCGATGAAATCCAGTTCAGGAAAAACCTTTTTCATTTCTCTCCGGATAAACTGATCGATGCCATAATTGTCAGAAATCTGCAGAAATCCGCCGCCCTCGAGGTATTTACGCAGATTGGCTGCATCTGAATCAGAAAAAAACACATTCCCATGCCCCGTTAAATCGACATAAGCATAATTGAATAAATCGGGGCTTCCGGGTTCAACGGTTCCGGGTTCGGGATCAATATTGGTTTTTAAATTGTCGTTACAAAACGTAATCAGGTTGGGCACCGAGGTCGGGTTGGAATACCAGTCGCCACCGCCATTGTATTTCATCACGGCAATTTTGACCGATTTGGCCTGAGTAAAAGCCATCAGCGGAAAGAAAATCAAGAGCAAAAGAGCAATTCTCATCTTCAGAAAAAGTTAAACCAGCGGTTAAACAAGAGATCGGTACCTAAGTTCAGGATACCGATCTCGTTTCTAACATTTGTCCAAAGATAAAAATAATGAATGGTTTAACTCCGCTTTTTGAAAAACCAATGGTCTTTCGTCGTTCAAAAGCTAAACCGCAAGAAACATATACTTAATAATCATCGTGTTGCTGTAGTTGTAATTTCTGAAACACTTGTTGTGGTGTACTCCCGAAAATAACCCGTCGCTCACCAAACCGGTTGACAAGCCTCCCAAAATGGTTCCGGAACTTCGCATGATAAATAAACTTTGGACTATTTCCGTTTTCATCGCTGTTTACCCTACTTCATTCTTTTAAAGCCTGCTCAAATCTTCTGCAAACTTTAATTCTGGGTACTCGTTTCTATAATCTATTTGCGCAGATGTCGTTTTTCTGAAATAATTACCAATTTTGTTCCTGATCATTTAGAATTTAAGCAATAGGAATGAAATAATGTCGCATTTGGGTTATAGTTTTTATCCAGACTCACCCCCGGCATCTGCGATGCTTCCCCCTCTCTTTCAGAAAAGAGAGGGGGGCACGGCCGCCTTGCGGCCGTCAGGGGTGAGTACAAAAAAAATACGACAATAAATTATCATTTAGAATTTAGTGTGAAAAAAATAGAGAGAAAATGAAAAACTTTACAACACGGTCACTCAATATACCTTTCCCGAAAAAAGACCCGCACAATGCGCTGGCTTTCCCGGTTTACGAATCGGTTGCTTTCGACTTTGAGAATTCGGAACAAATTGCTGCCAATTTCAGAGGCGAATATCCTGCCCATGTTTATTCGCGCACCAGTAATCCAACAGTCGAATATTTCGAGACCAAAATGCGGGTTCTGACCGGCTCGCACCATGTTTTGGCAGTTACTTCGGGAATGGCGGCTATTTCGTCAACCATGCTGGCCATCTGCAAAAAAGGCGATAACATTATATCAGGTGGCCACTTATTTGGCCATACTATTTCGCTATTTGAACAGAGCCTGGCGGCCTACGGCGTTGAAACCCGGTTTGTTGATACCACCCAAACCGAACTGATTGAACCGCTGATTGACCAAAACACCCGTGCCATTTACCTGGAAACAGTTACCAATCCGCAGCTCGAAATTGCCGACTTAAGTAAACTGGCTGAGATTGCCAACAAGCATGGGATACTGTTGATTTGCGACTCGACCATCACCCCTCCGGTGGTTTTCAACTCCAAATCGCTGGGCGTGCATGTTGAAGTGATGTCGGTAACCAAATTCGTGTCGGGTGGCGCTACATCGTTTGGCGGTGTTGTGATTGACAATGGCTTGTACGACTGGAAGAAAAACCCGAATTGTGCCGATTATGCCAAAAAATTTGGACGCGAAGCATTTGTAGCGCGTTTGCGAAAAAACTACTACCGTAACTTCGGAATGCCAATGACTGCCCATACGGCCAATTACATGATTGCAGGGCTGGATATGCTCGAACTGCGGGTTGAACGTTGTTACCAAAATTGCCTGAAGCTGGGCGAATTCCTTGAAAATAATCCGTTGGTAAAACGGGTTGATTACCCCGGACTTAAAAACTCGCCATACTACGACCTGGCTGTTAAACAATTCAGCGGAATTCCGGGATCGGTTATGACTTTCGATCTGGAAGACCAGCAAACTTGCTTCCGGTTTATGGACAAACTGAAAGTTATTCGCCGGGCCACAAATTTAAACGACAATAAATCGCTTATCATTCATCCGTTTTCAACAATTTATTGCGATATTCCCGAAGACGAAAGAGTGAAGATGAATATCCGTCCGGGAATGATGCGCCTTTCCGTAGGAATTGAAGGAGCAGATGATCTGATTGACGATATTTCGCAGGCATTACGCTAGT
>DAOPZV010000317.1:0-2693 GCA_035353575.1 Prolixibacteraceae bacterium
ATAAAATCATCGATTAAATCTTTTTTACTTCGAAGTTCTACACTGGAACCAATTGCTTTATTAATTTTTACAATTATTTCCGTATCCTGTGAATTACATTCGTGGAGTTGTCGTATTAACTCCAGAATGAAATCAATGTTAATTTCGACCTGCTTTATCAGCTCCATTTCGAAAACAATATCGTCATTAATATTTTCGCTGTCTCCTTTCTGCTTGTTGCGGAATTCCTGATAAAGACTGATATACAGGCTGTGATAATCCTGTACATCTCTTTCTGGTAAAATTTCCTTTCCAATAAATTCGTCAAAAGTAGATAGTATGTTTTTGAATTTCAAAATAGATCCATAGAGTTTGATAAATTCTTTTTGATTTTGTTCTCCGATAATCAGCTGACCTGCGGGAAATTTTTCGATTAATTCAGTCACCAACGTTTCATAACCCGGCATTTCTTTTTTTATCCCTTTTTCTAAATCAGTATCAATATAGCCGTAGTAATAATCATCGAAAGATTTTAATAGCACAATTCCACCTGCTTCCTTGTCGCCAAAGAGTGCAATACTTTCGTTGGTGGCATCTTCCAGGTTACGGAAGCAAACGATGTTCCCAAAGGTCTTGACTGAATTGAGAATGCGGTTGGTGCGTGAAAATGCCTGCAGCAATCCGTGAAGGCGTAAATTCTTATCCACCCAAAGTGTATTGAGGGTTGTTGCGTCAAATCCCGTTAAGAACATATTGACCACTATGAGTAAATCAATTTCCCTGTCCTTTACCCGTTGCGATACGTCCTTGTAGTAGTTTTGAAATTTATCGCTTGAGGTATCAAAGTTGGTTCTGAACATCCCGTTGTAGTCCTTCATGGCAGCTTCCAGAAAGTCCCGTGAACTCTTGTCGAGTTTGCTGGTGTCTTCCGGATTTTCATCGCCCAGAATGCCATCCACATCTTCGTTGGCTGCATAACTGAAAATGGTTGCCACTTTCAGTTGCTGGTCGGTGGGCAATCCTTCCATTTGTTTCTGAAACTCGGTGTAGTATTTTTTTGCCACATCGATAGACGAAACTGCAAAAATGGAATTAAAACCTGCCAGTCGGCGGTCTTTCAGCTTGTAGAAGCTGTTTCTCTTGGTCTTCTGGTCGAAATGTTCCCGGATATAGCTTACAATTTTTGTGATACGTTCAGGAGAAGCCAATGCCCTTTCGCGGTCGATATTCCATACCTTTTCGTCTTTAATATTTTCTTCTTCACGCATGGTGCGGATATAATCAATCCGGAACGGCAGCACATTCTTATCGTTGATAGCATCAACAATGGTGTAGGTATGGAGTTTGTCTCCAAATGCCTGTTCGGTGGTACTAAGGTCAATCCTGCCGCCTTTACTGGCGTTTACGGCAAAAATAGGTGTTCCGGTAAATCCAAACAGGTAGTATTTCTTGAATGACTTCTTAATGTCCACGTGCATTTCGCCAAACTGCGAGCGGTGACATTCGTCGAAGATAATCACAACGGGTTGAGCATAAACTGGGTGGTTCTTATACTTATTGACCAGGATGGAGAGTTTCTGAATGGTGGTGATGATAATCCGTGCTTTCGGGTCTTCCAGTTGTTTTTTCAGCTTGGCAGTGCTTGTATTGCTGTTGGCAGCTCCCTTTTCAAACTTATCGTATTCCTTCATCGTCTGGTAGTCGAGGTCTTTGCGGTCCACCACAAACAACACTTTATCAATAAATGAGAGTTTGCTCGCTATTTGAGCCGTTTTGAATGAAGTAAGGGTTTTACCGCTTCCGGTAGTGTGCCAGATATATCCACCGGCTTTGATTGAACCGAAGTTCCTGTAATTATTCGACACATTTATCCTGCCCAAAATCCGTTCGGTAGCCACTATCTGATACGGACGCATGGCCAGCAGCAATTTCTCCGAAGTAAATACACAGTATTTGGTGAGGATATTCAGAATGGCATGTTTGGCAAAAAAGGTATTGGCAAAATCCAGCAAATCGGTAATGGGGCGATTACTGGCATCAGCCCACCACGAAGTAAATTCGTAGCTGTTGCTGCTCCGTTTTCCTTTGGCCGGTTTGCTGGTTTCGAGCTCTTTGATATGGGTGAAGCGGGTGGTGTTGCTGTAGTATTTGGTGTATGTTCCGTTGGAAATAACAAACAGTTGCACGTACTCGAACAAGCCGCTGCCAGCCCAGAAACTCTCCCGGCTGTACCGGTTAATCTGATTGAATGCTTCCTTCAGATCTATTCCACGGCGTTTCAGCTCGATATGCACCAGCGGTAATCCATTGACAAGAATAGTGACATCGTAACGGTGACTTCGACTACGCTCAGTTACCGTGTCTCCAGCTCCCAGGTGAGAGGGGAGATCTTCGTATTGATTGATTACCTGCAACCGGTTGTTGTGAATGTTATCCTTATCAATCAGGTAAATGTTCTTCACTGTTCCATCGGCACGGTTAAGGAGTTGAATATGGTCTTCCTGAATAATGGCCGTTTTATCTTCAATGTCGTAATTCTTGTTGGCAATTTTGCTGTCGAAAAATCCACTCCATTCGTTGTCGGTAAACGTGTAATCGTTCAGCTTTTCCAGCTGAGTTCTCAGGTTGCCGATCAGTTGCTTCTCGGAAGTCAACGGTAGATATTCATACGCCTGCATTTTCAGCTGTTCAATCAGTGATTTTTCGAGCGCTGC
>DAOPZV010000318.1:0-2676 GCA_035353575.1 Prolixibacteraceae bacterium
GGACCGAAGTCCCTTTCTATTTTATTTAATTGATTTTAAAATGTTAGTCGCGGCTGGCAAGTTTCGAAAGCAAACGAAGTAACTCGAGATACAGCCAAACCAGCGTCACCATCAAGCCAAATGCACCGTACCATTCCATAAATTTAGGGGCTTGTGCATACGAACCCTGAACAATCATATCAAAGTCGAGAATCAGATTCAGTGCCGCAATAGCTACAACAAAAAGACTAATGCCAATTGAAAGCGGGCTGCTGTCGTACAAAAAGCTGATGTTTACACCAAACAAACTTACTATAAAGCTCACCAGGTAAACCAAAGCAATACCACCAGTAGCTGCAATAATAATTGTTCTAAACTTGTTATTCACCTGAATTGTTCCCGAGCGATAAAGCATAAGCATAACGCCAAACACGCCGAAAGTGAGCAATACTGCACGCATTACAAGGCCCGGGAAACGAGCTTCGAATAAAGCAGAAATTGCACCGAGGAATAACCCTTCAAATACTGCATAAATCGGAGCAGTGATAGCAGAACGACGCGGACTAAAAGTGGTAATCAAGGCAGTGATAAATCCGCCAATAGCGCCAACCATTGCCCAAACCATAACTCCTGATGGAATCATTGCGGGGTTAGCCGGATCGAAAGCGCCAAAAAACTTACGCCAGGTAAATGATGCTGCAAAAACAACCAGCAGTAACATTACAGCTGTTTTGTTGATTGTTCCGTTAACGGTCATCACTCCGTCTTCGGCCGACAAAGCCGATTGCCCAAATATATTCTTCCCAAATACAGGATTTGATGATTTTTCTAGATTCATTGTTTCAATATTTAAATTTCTATTGTCTTTCTATAAAAACTATACCAAAAATAATCACGATTAGCCAAATACAACAAGTCTTAAATATTCTTAACAAATAATTGTTGTATGTATTCGCTTGTCAGCTCAGTCAAAATCGACCCAGACAAAGCCTTACTATCTTCTGAATCAACAAACTGCAACTCTTCTGCAAATGCGATGGCACGCTTATTCATCGACTCGCTTTTCGAACCCAGTAAAACAAACGAACGATAAAAAACCTGCCGGAGTTGCGGATCTTTTGCCAACGGCACAAGAACCTCAAAAAAAGGTTCAAAAAGCTCATCCATCTCCGATTTCTGAGTCATTGCAAGTCTTCCCATCAAATGAAGACCAGTGAAACGGACCAAATGTTTCTTTCCGCGACACCATTCCAACGCCTTCACAAATGCAAATTTAGTCTTCGACCAAAGGTAGGTGCTCAAAATTTCGGCAATTTCGGCAGACTCCAGACTTTTTGTCCAGTAATCCATCTGTTCCTCGGTAACCGATTCAGGAACATCGAGCAAGGCTGCCAAAATCATGGTTTCGCGCCATTGCTTGTTCCAAAGCTTAAGTGCCAGCAAATGATTGGGCTGGTATTGCGCAGCAATCGATTTCAATTGAATCAACGATGCGCCCCAGTTCATCTTGTAATTCAGGCCATGCTGTTTCATCAAATCAACAGTTTCGCCGCTTTTGGATAATCGTATTTTGGTCAGTATTTGCCGAAACTCCTGTTCGCGAGCCGGATCGTCGAGTAAAATATCCATTGTTAACAGATCAAAAATTCAATCACTATAAATTCTGACAGCAAAAGTAGGGAATAAAGTGGATAGTGTCGTAGATTCGAATCATCAGAAAATCACAGTCCGAATATTTAATAAATAAAGCAGATACAATCCGCATTTTAACTGACATAAAGCACGATCTTAGACAATACTTGTGATCATGGAATACAAATCCTCGATTTTATAATCACTTTTATAAATACGCTTGTAATTTCAACGACCAATTGAAAACTGATTCTGACATAAAAACAATCCGTATTACCATGAAGAAAATTTTATTACCACTGGCTGCCTGCGCGGTTCTCCTGTCGTGCCAGCCACAGAAACAGACAAATACAACCGATCCGCTGGTTTCGCACATCGATGCTACCGTTAAACCCGGCGACGATTTTTTCGATTACGCCAATGGCGCGTGGTTTAAAGCCAATCCTATCGCCGCCAGCGAGCAAAGCGCAGGCATCTTTCAGGTGATACAGGATACGATTAACGCACAAATCCTGAAAATCTGCAAATCGAGCGCCGCAACGCAATCGCCCGAAGGAAGCAACAAGCAAAAGATTGGCGATTTCTATTTCTCCGGAATGGATAGTGCAAGCCTGAACAAAAACGGCATTGAACCCATCCGTAAATACCTCGACCAGATTGACCAAATTAAAACTCCTGAACAGTTGGCCGTTGTCACTGCCTTTATTCACAAAAGTGCCGGAGCGCCCATGTTCGATTTTGGCGTTTGGCAGGATAGCAAAATCAGTAGCAAAAACGCCGTGAACCTCAGTCAGGGTGGATTGAGCCTGCCCGATCGCAAATTCTATTTTGAGAAAGATGCACGCTCGGTGATGATTCGCGAAAAGTTCGTGGCACACCTCGAAAACATGTATAAAATAATGGGCTACGATGCCGCCAAAGCCAAACAGGCCGCCGAAAACCAAATGAAGCTCGAAACTGCACTGGCTTCGGCATCGCGCAAAAAGGAAGACACCCGCGACCCGCTGAAAAACTACACCAAACTCACGGCAAGCCAGCTTTCGGCTTTAACGCCCAACTTCAACT
>DAOPZV010000319.1:0-2630 GCA_035353575.1 Prolixibacteraceae bacterium
CTTTCTGTGACGTTTGAGGACGCAAATCGTTACAGGTTTTGTTTTCTGAAGCGAAAATAAACTGGTACAACCAGAGGCTTAAATGAAAATAAGTGAATGGCGGTTTTTTACCGATAAACGAACTTTTTCCGGTGGTTCAGCAATCAACTTTTTCGTCCGAACCACTTTTTCAAAGGAAATGGGAAAAACTCGGGAGTTTCAGCTTTATACTTGCGGTACTCGTCGCCAAAAGCTTCCTCCAAAACTTTATACTCCTGCCCTACAAATATTTTCAGCAAGACAAACCCTACAATGGCCGAAGTAAGCACCAGCCACGAATTAAGCAGCAACGCAACGGCAGGAATCAAGAACATTACAAACGACATGTAAAGCGGATTCTGGCAAAGATAAAACGCACCGCTGGTAACCAGTTTACCGTCTTTTAGTCCGTTCAGTAGCAATCGAACCGATGAAAAGTAGAAAACCAGTCCAAACACCAGCAAAACTACTCCTGAAACAGTTAAAGCCTGACTTCGGGTAGCATAAAAATTAAACCAGTCGGAAATGCAACTTACCACAATGGTTACCGCCAGCCACGGAAGCAGTACTTTGCCAATTTTAGGGCCTACACCAAAGAAATCCATTCGTTCCATTTGTCCGTTAGTTTTTAATCGTGTACAAAGATGGCTACATCTTTATTTCTTCCGAAAAATAAAAAAATTGAATGACGGATTTTCGAATGCTACTGGCTAATATCTGCAAATGAATGATCTTAGCTCTTGTAGGCAGAACCCTGTTCGATGCAAAAAAGGCTCTGTCGGCTGGTGATTTTGCCTGACAGAGCCTCTTGCTGTTTACCTTTTCGGTTGAGCGATTACACGGCCTGAGTCTCCAGAAACGGGTAATCAGTATATCCTTTTTCAGCACCGCCATAGAACGTGGTGCGGTCGTACGGATTCAATTCTGCCTTTAGTTGGATGCGTTTGGGCAAATCGGGATTGGCAATAAAATGGCGACCGAAAGCCACGGCGTGAGCCAAACCTTCTTCAACATAGCTGGCTGCTGTTTCCGGCGTAAATCCGTCGGCAGCGATAATAGTACCTTTGTACGATTTCCACAGTGCCTTTTCTTTGGCGGCAACGTCGTCGATTTCACCTTCGCGGTAACGAACCAGGTGCAAGTAAGCTAACCCATAACCATTCAGTTTTTCAACCAAATACTGGTACACTTCATACGATTTGGGGTCGTAAACGCCGTATGGGAAAGCGAATGGCGACAAGCGAATGCCAACCTTTCCGGCACCAAATACGTCAACGAGTTCATCCAACACTTCAAGCACAATGCGGGCTTTGTTTTCAATTGAACCGCCGTATTCGTCGGTGCGTTGATTGCTGGTTTCGTGCATGAATTCGTGCAACAGGTAGCCGTTGGCCGAATGCAGTTCCACACCGTCAAAACCCGCAGCTTTCGCATTCTCAGCAGCTTTTCGGTAGTCTTTTTTTACGGTTTGTTTGATTTCGTCGATGGTGATTTCGCGCGGTGTTTCAAACGGAACCTGTTGAAAATCTGCTGTTAAAGTCATTCCTGAAGCGGCGATTGCCGAAGGCGCGACAGGCAACCCTTGTTCGGGATGCAACGATGTGTGCGAAACCCGCCCCACGTGCCATAACTGAATGAATATTTTGCCTTCGTTGTCGTGAACAGCTTTAGTCACTTTTTTCCAACCTTCAACCTGTGCATCGCTGTAGATGCCGGGTGTGAGCGGATATCCCATCCCGAGTGGCGAAATTTGCGAGGCTTCCGTAACAATGAGTCCGGCTCCCGAACGCTGGCGGTAATACTCTACATTCAAATCGTGAGGAGCAAGTGTCGAAGGGGTTGCGCGCATACGAGTGAGCGGCGCCATTACCAATCTGTTTTTCAATGTGTGGTCTCCTAACTGTAAGGAGCTAAATAATTTATTTTCCATAGCTTTCGTTTCTTGTTTTTTTAGACCGATTGGTCTGTTCCTGTTTAAAAAATTTTAAAATGTTTCGATCTCTGTTTTAATCAGATTTAAAATCTGTTCCAATTCTGTTTTGTTGTTTTCGATACGGCTGATGATTACAGCACCTTCAAGCAAAACATAGATTTTAAGTGCCTGCGTTTCGCAATCCAGCGTTGGCTTGAATTCGCCACTTTCGACTCCTTTTTGGAGCAAATTCCGGATGAATGCCCGCGACGCATGTATGACCTGCTGCACCCGTTCTCGAATAGCCGGATGGGTGTCATCTGATTCAGCGCCAAAATTAATCACCGGACATCCGCCAAATTCATCGCGAAACGAGCCATCCATCGAGAAATCGAGGTAGGCAAGCAGTTTCGCTTTGTTTCCGCTAAAGCCCTGAAGGTATTTCTGCAACCGCTCGCTATAGCTTTGAGACAGGTAATTGAACGCTTCGAGGCAAATCTCATCCTTGTTTTCGAAGTTCCCGTAGATGCAACCTTTGGCCAATCCGGTTGCCTCCATAATATCACTCAATGAAGCGCCGGCCATGCCCTTCCTGTTGATAATGGGTGCAGCTTTTTCGATGATATATTGCCGTGTGCGTTCTGCTTTACTCATAACGACACAAAAATAGACCAATCGGTCTAAATAATAAGACAAAATT
>DAOPZV010000320.1:0-2626 GCA_035353575.1 Prolixibacteraceae bacterium
TCTTTAACTTTTCGCACCCAATACTGGCACAAGTCAGGTCTTCCGGCGTAATTCAGCGCCCAAAGCATCCCGAGTGCAGGTTCATTTTCGAAATCGGTCCAGGCGCTTCCATGTTCGCCGTGCGGTACAATAAAATTCTTCTCCTGGCCTTTGTGCATTTGTGCTTCCAACCGCGAAACGTATTTTTCATTTCCGCCGAAAAGCTTAATTAAGCCATACGGATCTTGTGGCACGTAATGCGAATAAATCATGCTGTTCGACTCGCAAAAACCCAGTGTGTTGAAGTCTTTTTCCTTACCCACAGGTACAAAATCTTTAATCCAACTTCCATCGATGTTTCGCGGGTGCATGTATCCGGTTGCGGGGTTCCACAAGTTTTTATAATTCTGTGCACGTTTGGCAAAAAGCTTGGCATCGTCGGTTTTGCCCAGCGATTTGGCCAATTCCGAAAGGCACCAATCCTGATAGGCATATTCCAACGTCATCGAAGCGCCATCTTTGTGCATCCCTTCCCCCTCAATTCCTTCAGGAACATAGCCGCGTTCAACGTAATATTTTATCCCGCCTCCCTGCGGATTCTTCATGTTGTGTTCGTAGCCCGCATGATCGCGAATCCCGCCCGGGAAAGCATTTTTGCGCAATCCTTTCCAAGCCAGTTCTGCATCCCAATTGCGAATTCCATACTGATAAGCCGAGCCCATAAAAGCTGCTGAAGGGTCGCCAATCATCACAAAGGTGTAATTTCCTCCTGAAGGAC
Organism: Prolixibacteraceae bacterium; assembly: GCA_035353575.1. Lineage (GTDB taxonomy): Bacteria > Bacteroidota > Bacteroidia > Bacteroidales > Prolixibacteraceae > Aquipluma. Next base: position 758 of record DAOPZV010000320.1, read on the forward strand.
CACGCGGAATAAGCCCGCCATTGCGGTACATATCGAGCATGGTGTTGCAAAAACCATTTACAATTTCAGGATAAGCCAGTCCCCACAACAGGGAAACCGTCCAGTGGGCTCCCCAAAAACCATCGAAATTGTAATGCGGATAAGGCTTTCCGTGAATGTCTTTCCCGGTATAATGAATTTGGGTAGTTGCTCCGGTATTATCGGGATAAGCGCCATCGCAATCGCTAATCACCCGGCGTCCCTGAAGTGAATGCCATAGATCGGTATAGAAGCGCTGTTTCAAGGCTTGATTTTCGTCGCTCACTTCAATCCGACCGAGGTACGAATTCCATTCCTGACGCGACTCGCTGACCACCCGGTCGAAATCCCAGTGCGGCAATTCCTGTTCCAAATTTTTGTGCGCCGCAGCGATAGTGGTGTACGAAAGGGCAACCTTCATCAGGATTGGCTTTGTTGTTTTAGCAAACTCAACCCAGGCACCGGTATTTTTTCCTGAAATACTATCGGTTCCGCCGTTTATTATTTGGTTTTCTCGCCATTTCCCTAATTTGGTAATTGGTTCCGAAAATTGGGCCACGAAATACACGGTGAACGGTTTCGGGCGGCGCATGGTTGCTGACATGGTTACTGATCCTTCCAGTTCGGTAGCGCTTGTTTTCCGAAGTGAAGCGGTTTGTATTTTATCCATCAAAACTCCGCATAGGTCGAAGTTAATTCCGGGCACCGAATCTTCGGGAAAGGTATAACGATGCATTCCGACACGCATGGTTGAGGTTAGTTCTGCTTTTACCCGGTAGGTTTTCAGGTTTACGCTGTAATAACCGGCTTTGGCAATTTCCTCGTCGTGACTAAATTCCGACTGGCAGGCTGCCTGGCCTAAATAGCCTTTGGGCGCGCCGGTAAAAGGCATAACGCCAATGCCATACAATTGCCAGCAATGGATGTGACTGAAACATTGAATTTTATTATCGCCATAAAGGTAGCCACCATTCCAGTCGGCGCCGGTGCGGGTGTCGGGACTTAAATTGACCATGCCGAACGGGCGTGTTGCCGCATTGAAAAAGAACCATCGGCTGGCTTCTGTTCCGGCTAACGGGCAGACATAGTCAACCAGTTCGGTTTGTTTTTGTGCTGAAACAGAAAGTGATAATGCTAAAAGTACGATGACGAGATAGCGCATGACGAAATTTATTGGTTGTGAATTAGACTGTTCTATTTCTGTTGGGCATTCCATTCTTCGAACATCCGGATTGCGGTAAACAATACACCTGCTTCACCTCTGAATGTGCTCGAACCACGTGGTTTATTGTCAACCGAATACCATTCAAAGAATCCGTTGTTGTCTTTCACGCGTTTTACCATCGGTTGAACCTGTTCGTATGCTTCCTGAACAAACCCGTTTTTGATGAGCTGCTGAATCATCCGGCCACCAAACCAGGTCCAGTCGCCACCGTTTTGGTAGCTGTATTCCGGGTTCATGATTTTATTTTTGAAAAGCCCGTTCGGGTATGGCGGGTAAAGAGTCATCCCGATGGAAGCTGCACCAGCTTGTTTTACGCGTTTAACCATTTCATCCAACGAGGCTTTGATTTCATCCTTACTCAGTAATCCGGCTTCAATGGCAATGGCAGTTCCGCCAAAATAGTAAATGTTTTTTTCGTCGAAATCAGCCGGAAATGGCGAACCTTTCTCCAGGTAAATGTGTGGAATGAACTTCTTCTTCTCGTTATCCCATAGGTATTTGCGACAATTTTGAGCAATGTTTTCTTTGATGGGGATCCATTTGGCCTGCGTTGCCGGGAGCATTTCTGTTAGGTTGTTCAGTGCAATGACGAACATGGCATTGTCGTAAATGTCGATAGCCGGATG
>DAOPZV010000321.1:0-2601 GCA_035353575.1 Prolixibacteraceae bacterium
TGAAATAGCCATAATGGCAAATGCCCATACCAACCGAAAATGAATAAATGGCTATCCCATGAGTACGTGCTAAAACACGATAAAAAACGAAAAATTTATACGAATGAAATGATTAAACGTAGCAAAGAAAATATAAAAGGCATCCTGATTGAAGCCTTAACACTATCATCGGCGCTTTTAATCATCGCAATTATACTGGTGATGATCACCGTGATTGTGATTGGAGGAAAAGATCAGATTTCGTGGGAATTTCTTACTAGTTTCCCACGCGACGGCATGACCAAAGGCGGTATTTTCCCCGCCATATACGGGACGGCATTACTGGTTATCATCATGTCGGTTGCAGCTGTGCCATTCGGAACGATTACTGCTATTTACTTAACCGAGTATGCCAGCGAAAACTCATTAATCGCCAAAACGATTCGTTTTGCAGTACGCACACTGGCCGTTATCCCATCAATTATATACGGCCTGTTCGGACTTGGCTTTTTCATCAAATTTGTCGGCGTTCAAATGGACAACGTTTTTATGGGCGGACAATTGAAATGGGGCCAGCCAAATATTTTGTGGGCAAGTTTAACCATGGCGCTGCTAACACTTCCGGTAGTTATTGTATCGGTTGAAGAAGCGCTGAAAACAGTACCCAAAGAGCTTCGGGCTGCAAGTTTAGCGTTGGGCGCAACCAAGTGGCAAACGATCTGGAAAGTGGTGATTCCGGGCTCAATTTCAGGAATTATGACCGGAACCATTCTGGCAGTAAGCCGTGGCGCAGGCGAAGTTGCCCCGATACTTTTCACGGGGGCTGCCTACTATGTGGCCACTTTGCCTGGTTCGTTCGCCGACCAGTTTATGGTTTTGGGCTACCATATTTACGTGATGACTACCCAATCGGCCAATGTTGATCAAACTTTACCCATTCAGTTTGGAACTACTCTTGTTTTATTGGCACTTACATTTATGCTGAACATTTCAGCAATTGTTTTAAGATACAGAATCAGAAAAAAGAAAATCTGATAATACCAAGGCAAAAGGACAAAGTAAAAAGGCAAAAGAAGAAAACAATATTATGACTCAAGAAAAAATACATACTGAAAATATGTTTTTACACTACGGAACAAAAATGGCCTTGAACAACATATCCATTAAAATTCCGGAGAAAAAAGTAACGGCATTTATTGGTCCTTCCGGGTGCGGCAAATCAACGTTTTTGCGCAGTTTGAACCGCATGAACGACCTGATTGACGGCGTAAAGATTGAAGGTAACATACTCGTTGACGGAATAAACATTTACGACAAAAACATCGACGTAGTAACTTTGCGCAAAAAAGTGGGAATGGTTTTCCAAAAATCGAATCCGTTCGCCAAATCGATTTACGAAAACGTAGCTTACGGCCCCCGAATTAACGGGCTGAAGGACAAAAAGCAACTCGATGAAATTGTTGAAACAGCCCTGAAAAATGCAGCCATCTGGGACGAAGTGAAAGACAGGCTGGGTGACTCCGCACTAGGTCTTTCGGGTGGACAGCAACAGCGACTTTGCATCGCACGGACTTTGGCTGTTAATCCCGAAATCGTATTGATGGACGAACCAGCCAGCGCACTCGATCCGCTCTCAACGGCCAAAATCGAAGAGCTGATCGTTCAGTTAAAAGAAAACTACACCATTGTAATTGTAACTCACAATATGCAACAGGCCGCCCGTATCAGCGATATGACTGCCTTTTTCTATCTTGGTGAGCTTATTGAATACGACAAAACGAAAAAGATTTTTACAAATCCGGAAAAGAAGCAAACCGAAGATTACATCACCGGGCGGTTTGGGTAAGAAGTTATTCATTGTCATTCGCTTCGCATCATTTTTGGTTGAGCAATGAATGACTTAATGACAATTAACGACCCAAAATCAGTCCTCTAGTAATTCAATCCTTCAATAATTGCAAAATGGAAAACACAAGAATATTTGATTTGGAGCTTGAAAAGCTTCAGCGCAAAGTGATACAAATGTGCGAACAGGTTAACCAGCAAATCGACGACTCGCTCAAAGCCCTCAAGGAATATGATTTGGAGTTAGCCAAAAAGGTGATTAACGACGATAATGTTATCGACACGTTGGACGTAAAAATCGACAAGCTCTGTCAAAAGATCTTTGCGCTTCAGCAGCCTGTCGCTTCTGATTTACGCTATATTTTGTCGGCTTTAAAAATCAACAACGACCTGGAACGCGTTGGCGACCACGCAGTAAGCATCGCCAAACGAATTGAACCGCTGGAAGATTATCGCGAACTTATTTCGGAACTTGGAGTAGATAAAGTCAGCGATATTACAACTGCACTTTTCAACGACGTTCAGGAGTTGGTAAAAACACGCAATCTGGAATACTGCGCCAGAATTTACAATCGCTCTGCCGCCCTAAAAGAAGGCTGTTCGGCCATTGCAGAGCGTATTTTATCAGAAATGATGCACAAGTCGGAAGTAGTAGTGGTCGCTTCCAATATTCTGATTATAGTGAACCTGATCGAGCGAATTGCCAGCTATTCGAATAACATTGCCGAGTCGATCACGTTTGTGGTTCAGGGCGAAATTGTAAAGCATAAAAAGAAT
>DAOPZV010000322.1:0-2582 GCA_035353575.1 Prolixibacteraceae bacterium
CCATTGCAGCGGATCGGGATAGCGGTTGTACGGTTTGTTGAACGGGTTTTCGTTGGCATCAAGAAAAACCTCGGCCTCGCCCGAAAACTCGTCGCGCGCCGATGAATAAGGTTTCAGCGCTTTTATGTTGTTTCTGAGTAGTTTATCTAAGTTCATATTATTCTTATTGAACCACATAGACACATAGGTCACATAGTTTTTAAATTAGTTTTCTATTGTGTTCTATGTGTCTATTGTGGTTTGTTATTTTTTTAAACCTTTCAATCGCAGCGTCACCGCGTTTTTATGGGCTTCGAGCAATTCGGCTGTAGCCATCTTTTCGATAACCGGCCCCAAAGTTTTTATGCCTTCCGGAGATATTTCCTGAAAGGTTATTTTCTTCATGTAACTCTCCAGATTCACGCCGCTGAAGGACCGTGCCCAGCCGTTGGTCGGCAAAGTGTGATTGGTTCCTGAAGCGTAATCACCGGCACTTTCAGGGGTGTAATTTCCGAGGAAAACAGATCCGGCGTTGACGATCTTTTCAGCAATATCGAGGTAATTCTCCATCGAAATAATGAGGTGTTCCGGCGCGTAAACATTGATCATTTCGATCATCTTATCCACTGAATTCAACACGATGGCACGACTATTCAGCAACGCTTTTTCGGCAATTGCTTTTCTTGGAAGTTCATTCAACTGAACAGCCAGTTCTATCTCAACGCGATCGACCAAGTCCGCATTGTTGGTTACCAAAATCACCTGGCTATCAGGACCGTGCTCGGCCTGCGACAACAAATCGGAGGCGATGAATGCCGGATTTGCCGATTGGTCGGCTATTACAGCCACTTCCGATGGGCCGGCAGGCATGTCAATGGCCACATTGCTGATGCTTACCAACTGCTTGGCAGCCATCACGTACTGGTTGCCAGGGCCAAAAATCTTGTCCACTTTCGGCACCACATCCACCCCGTATGCCATCGCAGCAATCGCCTGAATTCCGCCGAGTTTGAATACTTTGGTCACACCAACATGCTGGGCAGCGAACAGAATCGCAGGATTTACCTTCCCGTTTTTATCAGGAGGCGTGCAAAGCACAATTTCGTTGCAACCTGCAATTTTTGCCGGAATCGACAGCATCAAAACCGTTGAAAACAGCGGTGCCGATCCCCCGGGAATGTACAAACCAACCTTTTCGATGGCAACTGGTTTTTGCCAGCAAACAACGCCGGGTGTGGTTTCCAACCGTTTTGTTTCGGGCATTTGAGCCTGATGAAACTTAAAAATATTGTTGGCCGCAACCTCGATCGCGCGCTTCAATTCAGGATTCAACGAGTTAGCAGCTTCAGCAAATTCGCCTTCAGAAACAGTGAAATTCTGAATAAACACACCGTCGAATTTTTCGGTGTATTTCTGAATGGCCTGAATTCCGTTTTGCCTGATATCGGCAAGTATTTGCGAAACCGAAGCCGTGAGCTGGCTCACATCAAACATGGGGCGCTTCAGAATTTCGTCCCATTCAGCTTTCGGGGGATTGTTAAACCGTTTCACTATTTTTTCTTTTTACAGGTATCAATTTAAGGGCGATGGCATTGCCGGCAAACAGCAATAAAATGCCTGAAAGCGCAACGATTGTCCATTCATATTTTTCGAACAACGACGAAATAATAAGTGCGATAACTGGTGTCAGCAAAGTCGAATATACAGCTCTGTCGGGCCCAATGTCGCCAACCAGTTTCAGGTAAACCGTGAATGCCACAATCGACCCAAAAACAGCCAGATAAAGCAACGACAAAGCATACGGCAAAGTTGGCTCGAACGAGAAGCTCTTTCCTGAAAGCGGCACCATCAGCATCATGGCCAAGCTTCCGTAAGTCATGCTAAACGCGTTGGTCTGAAGCACCGGCAGCTTCTTCGACTGGTTGAATTTCGACAAAATATTTCCAAGCGAAGCCAGAATGATCGATCCGAAGCAAAACAAAAGGGCCGCGTAACCGATGTTTAAATCCTGCGAACCGTTTATTTCGTGACTGTAAATGAGCACCGTCCCCAAGATTCCAAGCACGGCTCCGGCAAGTACTTCCTGTCTCAATTTTCCTTTCAGCAAGAAATAATTGAAGAAAATGTTGGCGAAGATGGACAACGAAAAAATCATGGCCACCACCCCGCTCGACATACTCGTTTCGGCCAGATACACCAGCCAGTAGTTGAACCCAAACAAAATCAACCCCTGCAAAGCCATGCGAAGATGCTCGGCAAACGTGTAGCGCATATTCAGTTTCCTAATGCCGCAAAAAGCAAGCAGCAACACCCCGGCGATGAAAAACCGGTAGGCTACTGACACTAACGGATCGACCTGCCCCAACTGAAATTTGATGGCAAACCAGGTTGATCCCCAGATGAAGCAGGGAATGATAAAAAATATGATTTGTTTGAGCTTCATTCGTTTAGAAAATCATTTTTTCGATCGGGATAACCAAAATTCCGGTAGCACCAGCGGCTTTCAACTTGCCAATGACTTCCCAGAAATCTTTTTCGTCGATCACCGAGTGAACCGAGCTCCAGCCTTCTTCGGCCAAAGGCATCACGGTCGGGCTTTTCAT
>DAOPZV010000323.1:0-2576 GCA_035353575.1 Prolixibacteraceae bacterium
GGCCGTACCGCTATCGAAGCCATGGCTGCCGCACTGGGCCACACCCAATCGCTGCACACCAATGCGCTGGACGAAGCCATCGCTTTGCCAACCGATTTCTCGGCACGTATTGCCCGTAACACACAATTATACATTCAGCAGGAAACCGAAATCTGCCGCGCGGTTGACCCATGGGCAGGTTCGTACTACGTTGAATCGCTGACTCAGGAATTGTACACCAAAGCCTGGGCGTTGATCGAAGAAGTTGAAAAACTGGGTGGTATGTCGAAAGCTGTTGAAACCGGCGTTCCAAAAATGCGCATCGAAGAAGCTGCAGCCCGCACACAGGGCCGTATCGACAGTGGTGCTCAGGGAATCATCGGGGTAAACAAATACCGTCTGGAAAAAGAAGACCCGATCGACATCCTCGAAATCGACAATACAGCCGTACGTTTGGCGCAGATCGAACGTTTGAATAAATTGCGTGCCGAACGCAACGAAGGCGAATGTCAGGCAGCATTGGAAGCCCTCAGCAAAGCCGTTGAAACCGGCGAAGGCAACCTGTTGGCACTGGCGATCGAAGCCGCTAAAAAACGCGCTTCACTGGGCGAAATTTCTTACGCATGCGAAAAACATGTTGGACGTTATAAAGCAGTAATCAGAACTATTTCAGGCGTGTATTCAGCAGAAAGTAAAAACGATTCCACCTTCAAGGAAGCGCAGGAATTGGCCGCTAAATTTGCTAAACTCGAAGGTCGTCAGCCTCGTATCATGATCGCCAAAATGGGTCAGGACGGACACGACCGCGGTGCAAAAGTAGTTGCAACCGGTTATGCCGACTTAGGTTTCGACGTGGACATGGGACCGCTGTTCCAGACTCCGGAAGAAGCCGCCAAACAAGCCGTTGAAAACGACGTGCATGTGATGGGCGTATCTTCACTGGCTGCTGGTCACAAAACATTGGTTCCAGCCGTAATCGCCGAACTGAAAAAACTGGGTCGCGAAGACATCATGGTGATTGCCGGTGGTGTTATTCCAGCTCAGGACTACCAGTATTTGTACGATGCCGGTGTGGTTGCCATTTTCGGCCCCGGAACCAGCGTTGCCGCCGCCGGAAAGAAAATTCTGGAAGTACTGCTGGCCGCACACGAAGAATAATACATTGCAGATTTGGTTGTAGAGACGTTGCATGCAACGTCTCTACGGCGCAAAATACAAAAGCCGCTTTCCTGAATGGGAGACGGCTTTTTTGCGTTTATTTATTGCCCTTTCTGATTAATATGTCGTTAAGTTTAAATCGTTTGTCATCCATTTCAAGTTTATAAATATCAACATGATCGTATTTTTTATCCGATAGGCATTTCAGAATCACATTTTTTTCGTCTTCAGTAATTTTAGTGCCGAGATAAATCTGTTCCAACACTTCTGTCGGAAATTCAAAATTAATATATTGGGAATCTATCTTTTTGGCATCGTAATATATAAATCGAACTTCATATTCATAAGCCCATTCCTTAGACTTAGTACCATAAAAATACTGTGATGCTTTATATTCATTTATATCTTTTTCGTATAGTTTGTATTGGATATAATTGAAAGCAGGAATATTATTGTCTTTACAATATTCAATAGGAATAAATTGTATTATCCAATTACTATTTTCAATGTAATGAGTTAGAATGCTGCCTGAAAATTTCATGCAAATTCCTCGATGTTTGTTCGCATAATTGGCCCAGAATAATGAATTTTTCAGATGAGGTTTTTTTTCAGGTATATTAAAACAAGTGAATCTTCGATGACCTAAAATCAGTCCTCTAATGTCATTCTTGAAAATATTTTGATTCTCATAAAGATATCTTGCCCTTTGTTTAATCCACTCTTCAGATTGTCCATGCACATAGGGACTAAGTTTCACCATATCAATGTATTCCGAGAATGAGCTATCAACATCAATAGATAAGTTGCAGTCAAAAGGATCGTTAAAATTTTGTGCTGAACCAAATGTTATTTTGTTTTCAATAAGATTACTAATGAGGTACTCGTCATATTTTCTGAACTGTAATAGCCCATGCATCTCTATATCTTCTACAATTTTTCGAAGCTCTTCTTTTGTCATTTTTTGTTTTTAAAGTTACAAAATCATTATGCTGAATTTGAGGGTTGCTGATAAAAAGGTGCAAATCTGTATCCGTTCGCTGAAGACGAATGGCAAAGCCCGCCTGACCGGACGGGCAGTGATAGCTTTTTGAACAACGGAGTAGCCGAAAAATGAGACATTATCCTTTGCCGTCTGCTTCAGCTGACGGGGATTGGAGTTCCACCCCTGACAGGGTTTTGAACCCTGTCAGGGGTAAAAAGCCGCAAACGCCCGCCAGCACTCGCCCTGTTGGAGATTTTGGCCGCCATGTAGGAAAGGAAGCCGCCATGTAGGAGAAAATGTCCGTCATGTAATAGTTTTGGCCGCCATGTAGAGGAAAATGATCGTCATGTAGAGAATTTGGGCGTCATGTACGTCGGGAGGCTATCATGTTGAAAGGATACCTGTCCTTTCGCGGGTTTCAGGAGGTATTTGGGGAAAAACAAAAAAGCCATCTGAA
>DAOPZV010000324.1:0-2549 GCA_035353575.1 Prolixibacteraceae bacterium
AATACCAGCATTTACTTACCGGGTCGCTAAAAAAGAATCCGTTTACAGGCCACTCAATTCTCTCACGTCCAACGTAAACGGGGTTATTCGAAAAGCGTTCGAATGAATCCCATGATGGACTGCCGTAGGCAAAATGATGCGACCAATCGTTTTGAGAATCAAGCAGCGCAAAATCCTTATTCAATTTGCATGAATAAATGAATAGTGATAAGAACAAGACTATGAAGAACCCATATTTTCTCAAGTTGATGCGCATTCTGATTTATAAATTAATGGTATTCGCCGAAACTATTTTTTCAATTCACTTACTTTTCCTGAGAAACTATCGGCACGTTTAGAATGTATCTTTTCATAAGCAATTTAGTCATGCAGGTTAAACGGATTTTGGTCTTTGTCCCAGCAATCGGTGGCCTGAATTTTGGCATTCGGGTTTTCTATAGTTAGGGGTTTTGAGCCAAGGTAGCCCCACATCCGGCAGCCAATCATCGAAATGGTCAGCTTGTCGTTTCCGCGTACCAGCAAATAGTCGGTTGATCCTTTCACTGTTGAAAGTGCCGGGTTAGTTCCCGAAAAAGCTTCGACATTCATTAGCGAAGTATGCCCTTCACCCTCAATAATAATGGGGTGAATGTTATCGGTATTCTCGCCGGTATTGGCAATGATCGATCCTTGCGAAATTTGCCAGTTGCGGTTTTTGAGATTGTCGCCCAACTTATGAATTCCCACAGCCACACAATCGAAGTTGAAATTGGTTAATTGTCCGTAGGTTGCCGCCCCAAGGTAAATGCCGCCATAAGTCCCGAAAGTAAACACATCCAATACCTGTGCATTGTCGGTATGATTGATGGAATAAGCAAACGTTTTTTTCTTTACAACAGCGTCGATAACCTGCTTGTTGAATGAGCGGTTGATGTAGCACATGTTGGCCGGATTGATGTGGCAATGCAAAATACGCGGAATGTCGTAACAGTAATCGATGCGGATAAATTCGCCGCTCAACGGAAACCCGTAGCAATGCTCGAACAGGATTTGCTCGCAGGGGAGCTTCCGGCTGGTATTAAAATCCATTGCCAGGTATTCGCCATAGAACGTCAGCGCCGAAAGTGTGACGCCCTGAGCTGCCACTGTTGGCGAGGCTTTTATGGTTGCCGGGTATTTAATGATTTTAGACGAATCGGCATACGACTGGTTCGGATACCAGAATTGAATCCCCTTGATCTGTGTTGCCCCTTCCACCGAAATAAAAACATTCGTTTCGTCATCAATCTCGAAAACGCTGCCAACGGGGTGTTTTTTCTCGGCATCGCAGGTTCCGCGGCCAACCGGGCCGTGTACTCCAACCAGCGAAACATTTTGCTTCAGAACAATGCCGCCATCCACTTTGTACGGAACATCCGAAGGTTCAACAAACAAAGCAGCTCCACGCGGTGATGCCCAGTCGATGGCTTTTTGCAGGTTGATTTTGTTCACTGCGCCGCTGTTTTTCGGTAACACGCCAAACTCCTGAATGGATTTCATGGGTGTGTCATTCTTTGCCTGAATCAACAACGGGAAGCAAAGAATCAGCAAAATCAGGTTTAGGTATTTGTTCATATTACAGGTTTATTTCAACTTTTTTCCCTTCGTGTTTTACAATTTTCAGAAAACCATCTTTTCCCAATGGTCTCCAGCTCCAGCTGTTATTCTGTTCGTTTTCGGTAATTACTTTTCCTGAAACTTTAATTTCCGCAGGCTTCGAAACCAACCTCAGCACCTCGGTCGAACCGTCGTCGAACACCTCGTATTCAATTTTGTGCTCGCTGTATTTTATCCGATTAACCACCGACGACGATTTTACCAGGTGATTTTGCCCTGCGGGTGCCAATTCAGGATAAACCTCCATGGCCCTCAGGTAATGGCGCACATAATCGCCGTAGCCGTCGGTCATCCAGGTTTCGTTGTTCGGATAGGTATTTTCGCCGTCGTCGTTTACCATGTAGGTCGCCCAGTTTAATTGGCGAATTCCGCGTTCGTAAGCCTGTTTATCGCCGGTTGCCGAAGCATAGAGAAGTTCGGAATAGCCCAGCCGTGCGGTGTGGCTGTTTCCGGGCACCCTGTACGACGTTTGTTCGTTGCTAACAGTCACCCCGTATTTCTCCCAGCTCTTATTGCCAAGTTCGCGGTAAACCCAATCGAGTATTCCGCGCGAGTCGGCTTTCCAATTGGGAAATAGCTCCTGATTTTCAAACATGAAGCGCATAAACGTGAGGGCGTTGATTTGAGTGTCGGACCACAAACCCACATCTTCGAAAAAAGGTCCCCATTTGTTGGTCTTGAGCGGATAATTCTTCATCCAGGCCAGAAGCGTTTCAAACGATTTTTTGTACGAACTTTTACTGTCTTCTCCCAATGCCATCAACCCTTTGAATAGGTTCATGGTTTCGGTCCAGTTTGCGGTGTATGAGTAGGTAATAATCTCTTTCCCGTTTTCCTTCAGAACACCGGTCTCGCCAGTTAGCGCGTTAACCCTGAAAGGCAATGGCGAGTTCTCGTTGTCGCCCGGAATAATT
>DAOPZV010000325.1:0-2502 GCA_035353575.1 Prolixibacteraceae bacterium
GCCTACACCGATTTGTCCACTGCCGGAGTTTATTCCATCATTTTTTACTTCGGAACGGTGGTTCTGATTCCCAGTGTGGCTTTAGGAAAAATTTCTTCGACCATTATCGCCGATTCGTGGAAGAACAACGACTTGAAAACCATCGACGATATTTATTTCAAAAGCAGCATCAACCAACTGTTTTTCAGTTTGCTGCTTTTTATTCTGATTGCCGCCAACCTTGATAATATCATTCAGCTTTTGGGACGCCGCTACCAGGGCACCGAGTGGGTGATTGTTTTGGTTTCGCTCACCAGCCTGATTGTGGCGTCAACCGGGTCGAGTGTGCAAATTATTGGCACCTCGCACAAATACAAAATACAGACTTACTCGTTGGGTGTACTGGTTGCATTATCGGTTATTTTCTATGCCATCTTTATCCCGATACTTGGCATGATTGGTGCCGCACTTGGTTCGTTGCTCTCTATTTCGGGTGCTTCACTAATGCGGGTTTATTACCTCAAGCGAAACATGAATCTCTTCCCCTACCGAGGAATCCATTTCAAATGTCTGGCAATTGGTATCGCAACATTCGCACTGGTAAAGCTAATTCCGGCCAATTCCAATTTTCTGATCGATTTGTTCCTTCGCTGTTCTTTGATCTCAGTACTTTTTGTTGGTCTGAGTTACTTATTCCGAATTTCTGATGATTTTAACCGGATGGTGGACAAATTCCTCAAGCAAACCGGATTTAAAAAGTAAGCTTATTTAGCGTTTTTTAACAGGATATTTCGTCGGCGAAACCTTCGTTTCACCTGAAATTAATCTAACTTTATCGATCAACAGAAAATTACAGAAATATGAAAATTCGATTTATAGGAGCTGCTCGTGAGGTTACCGGGAGCAAACACCTCATTACCACCAAACAAGGTAAGAAAATATTGCTCGACTGCGGAATGTTCCAGGGTAAAGGACTCGAAACTGATGCGATGAACCGCAAGCTCGGATTTAACCCGGAAGAAATTGACCACATCATTTTGAGCCACGCGCATATCGACCATTCCGGCTTGATTCCATACATGTACAAATTAGGGTTTAGGGGATCGATTATTTGTACGAATGCCACACGTGATTTATGTGCCATCATGCTTGTTGATTGCGGACACATTCAGGCTGGTGACGTGAAAAACTTCAATAAACGACGCGTTGCCAAAGGTCTTCCTCCAATTGAACCGTTATACTCTGAAGAAGAAGCGCGCGCCTGCATGCAACTTTTTATAGCTGTAGGAAATAACCGTCGTTTCAATATTGACAATGATATTTCTGTGAGATTCACTAACACCGGACACATGCTGGGTAGCAGTGTTGTTACGCTTGAAGTAAATGAATACGGCAAAAGAATCAGGCTGGCATACACAGGCGATATTGGCCGACCTGAAAGCCGAATTTTGAAATCGCCTGAACCGTTTCCGCAATGCGATTACCTGATAACGGAGACTACTTATGGGAACCGGCTTCACCCCAAAATGCAGGACGCAGAAAAGGAATTGCTGCGTGTAATCATTGAAACTTGTGTTGAAAAACGCGGAAAGCTCATCATCCCGTCGTTTGCCATTGGGCGTACCCAGGAAGTTATTTACTCGCTCAACAACTTCTTTAACGAAGGGAAACTACCAAAAGTGAATATTTACCTCGACAGTCCGCTGGCTATAAATGCAACCGAAATTTTTAAAATGCACGCTGAAGAGCTCAATAAAAATGTTGCCAAGGTGATGCTGTACGACCCCGATCCATTTGGCTTTAACTCGCTGTTTTACATCAAAAGCGCCGAAGAATCGAAGTCGCTCAATTCGTATAAACAGCCCTGCGTTATTATTTCGGCATCGGGCATGATGGAAGCAGGACGAATTAAACACCATATTGCCAACAATATCGAAAATCCGAAAAACACGATCCTTGCTGTAGGCTATTGCTCACCAACGACTTTGGGCGCACGAATTTTGGGTGGTGCCGACGAAGTTTCTATTTTTGGAGTGCGGCATCCGGTTAAAGCGGACATTGAGAGAATTGAAGCATTTTCTGGCCATGGCGACTATCAGGAAATGGCCAATTTTATTTCCTGTCAGGATGCGAGCAAGGTAAAAAAAGTATTTCTTGTTCACGGTGAATACGAATCGGCCACATTTTATGCGGATTACATCAGGAAACGAGGTTTTGATAACATCGAAATTCCGGAATCTGGAAAAGAATTTGTGCTGAATTAAATGAATATGTCAAATTTAGGAATCATTCTTCAGGCCCGCACCGGCTCAACCCGCATGCCTGAAAAGGTTATCCTTCCGTTTTTTGAAGGAAAATCTATTCTCGATTTATTGATTGAAAAAGTAAAGAAACTGGGAATTCCGGCAGTTTTGGCAACCACGGTAAATCCTTCAGACGACCGGATTTGCGATTTGGCAGCCCGACATGATTTCCCGGTTTTCAGAGGCTCAGAAAACGATGTGCTCGACCGCTTTATTCAGG
>DAOPZV010000326.1:0-2463 GCA_035353575.1 Prolixibacteraceae bacterium
GCACTGGTGAAGTTTTGTTTCACCACATGGCCTTTCAATGGCAGAATTTTCTCGTGAATGATGTCAACAAAGCTTTCGGCTTGCGGGAAGAACGCATATTCCAGCTCGTAAGCCGGTGTAATCCAGTCGCGCGAACCCAGTACTACTGGTGGTGCATCCAAATCGTCGAAAGCTAATTCGGTGATGTTGCGGGCCAAATCATTCAGGAATGAACCACGGGCTGTTGCATCGCTCGAAATCACGATACGGCCGGTCTTTTTAATCGAAGCCAGCACTTTTTCGTAGTTAAACGGAACCAAGCAACGAGCGTCAATTACCTCAGCGCTGATACCATACTTTTCTTCCAAAATTTTAGCGGCATCCAAAGCACGGTAGAGAGTTGCACCAATGGTAAGGATGGTAACATCTTTCCCTGCACGTTTAACATCGGGTTCGCCAAACGGAATTTCATAATATCCTTCAGGGACTCCACCTTCGTGGAACATCTCACCAATTTCGTAAATACGCTGACTTTCAAAGAAGACCACTGGGTCTGTTCCCTGCAAAGCGGTATTCATCAAACCTTTGGCATCGTAAGGGGTAACCGGGAAACAAACTTTTAGTCCGGGAATGTGGGCAGTTAACGAAGTCCAGTCCTGCGAGTGCTGAGCGCCGTATTTTGAGCCAACAGAAACGCGCACTACAACAGGCATTTTCAGGATATTTCCACTCATAGCCTGCCATTTGGGCAACTGGTTAAAAATTTCGTCACCGCAACATCCGAGGAAGTCGCAATACATAATTTCAGGAATAACACGGCCACCACACATCGCGTAGCCAATAGCAGTACCAATAATGGCAGCTTCGGCAATGGGTGAGTTGAACAAACGATGGTATGGAAGCGCTTCAGTTAGTCCGCGGTAAACAGCAAAAGCGCCGCCCCAGTCGCGGTTTTCTTCGCCATAAGCTACCAGCGACGCATCTTTGTAGAAACGGTCGATAATGGCTTCGAAAATACCATCGCGCAACTGATATTGTTTCATTTTCGAGAATTGCTTTCCATCTTTATCGTATGCAAACCTTTCTTTCTTTGCTATTTGCTGAACACGTGGGTTTTCGCTCATCGGATGGTTCACATCGGGCGTTGCCGTTGACATGGAATCAACCGACTGGTTCGAAAACATCATGGTTCCCAGCAAATCGGGTTCTTTGTGCAAATCCATGCGTGGAGAAAGCTCGTCGTCGATAGCCAATTTGAATGTATCCAACATGATTCCTTTCACATCGGCCCAAATTGAATCCAAATCAGCTTGGGTAGCAACACCAGCTTCAATCAGTTTTTGTCCGTATGAAATGATACAATCCTGTTCTTCCCAAGCCTTTACTTCTTCAGGAGAACGATAGGACGAGGAGTCGGATGGCGAGTGACCGCTGAAACGATAAGTTAGAACGTCAATCAAAACCGGGCCTTCTTTCTTTTCGATGATGGCTTTTTTGCGACGGTAAGCTTCGATAACAGCCAACGGATTATATCCATCCACTCGTTCGGCGTGCATTTGATCCGGATTAACGCCAGCGCCAATACGGGCAGCAATGTCGAAACCCATTGTTTCGCCACAAGTTTGACCGCCCATACCATATTGATTGTCCATAATATTGATAATCACCGGAAGACCACCCTTCATATCGTCGGCCCAAAGTTGCTTAAACTGGTCCATTGCCGCGAAAGTGATTCCTTCCCAAACCGGTCCGCGAGCCATCGAAGCATCGCCAATATTGGCAACCACAACACCCGGTTTACGGTTAACCTTTTTATAAAGCGCGGCACCAACGGCAATACTTCCGCTACCGCCAACAATAGCGTTATTCGGGTAAATTCCAAACGGAGTGAAGAATGTGTGCATACTTCCGCCCAAACCTTTGTTGAATCCGGTAATGCGGGCAAAAATTTCGGCCAATGCTCCATATACGAGGAAACGGATACCTAATTCCTTTACATCGTTGCCTTTGTAGCCTTTCTTTGTCACATTAAGAGTTGCTCCGTCCCAGAATTCAGCCATGATTTTTTCGAGTTCTTTGGGATCAAGCGTTTCGATGGCACGCAATCCTTTGGCCAGAATTTCGCCGTGGCTACGGTGTGAGCCGAAAATAAAATCATCAACAGTTAAAGTATAAGCCATACCAACAGCAGCTGCTTCCTGACCGGCAGAAAGGTGTGCAGGCCCTGGATTATTGTACTCAATGCCACTGTAGGCACCGGTTGTTTTTACCAGTTGTAACATGGTTTCAAACTCGCGAATGACAACCATGTCGAAATAAATCTTCTTAAGTTCTTCCTTGGTGAAGTTTTTGCTTTTCAGTTCTTCACTAACTGTTTTGTTGTACTGATTTACAGGAATTGGCTTGAATGTAATTTCGCCAGCTTTCCTCACCTCAGTCGGATTAATAAATTGACTTTTAGGCATTGTATTTTGTTTTAAAATT
>DAOPZV010000327.1:0-2429 GCA_035353575.1 Prolixibacteraceae bacterium
TTTGGGGAACCAAAACTCCCGATACAATTCAGGCTGATTTTAAGCTTAAAACTCCGTTGGATGTGCTTTCGCTGATAAACTAATTGCACAATAAAATCAGGAATTTTCAGGTATTGATTATATTTGAAAAAACTTTACACAGCCTACCGTCCTATGATTCCTGAACCAGGAAATACCGATCTGAATTTTGTCGATTTTGTGATTTTGCTTGGCGTTGTTCAGGGCATCATGCTTTGTATTACAAGTCTTTTCAGAAAGGGCCGGAAAGAGAAATTCAAGGCAGCACTTTTCTTTTTGCTCACTTGCATCATCCTCGAAATCTTCCTGAATCGCACCGGCTACATGTATTTTACCATCCAGTTGGTCGATTTCTCCGAGCCGTTTCAGTTTGCCATTCCGCCATTGATTTATCTGTTGGTTCTAAGTATCGATCCACAGGTTGAACTCAAAAACTGGGGCTGGCATTTTATCCCCTTTGTGGTTTACACCCTGTTCTTTATACCTTTTTACCTGGCACCAACCGAGTATAAGGCCGAAATTTATTATTACGTGCATCACATGGTGGAATGGAAAACCACCGGGCACTACGAATTATTGAACAAACTTGGTAATATCAGGCGTTTCCAAATGTTTTTCTGGTATTTCCAGATGGTGATTTACCTGGTTTTGTCGTTCCAAAAGCTGGTTTATTTTCATCGAAATCCGAAGGCCGGAATCTTGAAACTTGAAGTAAACTGGTGGTTTGTGTTCAACATCGTTATTTCAGCATTGATTGTGGTGACTTTGGTGGTGAAAATGACGTACGTGCGCGACTTTGGCGACCATATCATTGCCAGTTTTCTCACCGGCATTATTTATTGCAGCTCGCTCACCGAATTATTGCGACCAACTGCCATGCACCAATCAATTACCAAAGCTGAAGAATCTGGCGAGGAATTACCAAAAACCTCAACTTCTGGAATAAAAGAGGAGAAAAAGATCGAAATTCAGCTAAAGCTCCATGCTTTGATGGACGACAAAAAACTGTTTGCTGACAGCCTGATTTCGTTAGGAAAACTGGCCAAACTGGTGGGTGAACCAGCCTACGTGGTTTCACAGGTAATCAACGAAAAAATGGACGCTTCGTTCTACGACTGGATTGCCAAATACCGTGTTGAAGAAGCCAAACGCCTGATGACCGACCCAAAAACCGGCCAATATACTGTGGAGCAAATTGCTGAAGAAGTGGGCTACAACTCCAAGTCGGCCTTCAACAAAGCGTTTAAAAAGTTCGCCGGACAAACACCTTCCGAATTCAGAACAAACAGCATTTCAGAAAATTAACGAGTACTTATTTGCGAATGCGCACACCGTTTTTGCCAGCGCGAACACGCCGTTGGCTTACGCATTCGTTGCATCCGGGCCACTTGCCTCAACTTTGCCCAAAACATTTAAATCCTCAAAGCCATGCAACGAATTTATTACATCGACTGGTTACGTATCCTCGCGATTCTAACCGTTTTCTTTTTCCACACTTCGCACTTTTTCGATCCCATGTACTGGCATGTGAAAAATCCGCAACAATCTGAGTCGGTGCTGATGTTCCTCGGGTTTGTGAACCTTTGGATCATGCCGCTTTTCTTCTTCCTTTCCGGCGCATCGGGTGTGTTCGGCACACGCAAGCCATTTTTATCATTCCTGAAAAGCAAAACACTGCGTTTGCTGGTGCCTTACCTGATGGGCATTTTATTGCTGATTCCGCCGCAGAAATATGTTGAAGCTCTGGGAAATAACAAATTTTCAGGAGGATATTTCGATTTTCTACAGACTTACTTTTCAGGAGGAATGTTTAATTACCACATCGGTTTTACGCCGGGATGGATTGGAATGATCGGCTATCACCTGTGGTTTCTGGGGCATCTTTTCCTGATCTCCATCCTGTTTTACCACCTGATAAAATACCTTGATACCAAAGGCGAACGAATAATGAGCGCAATTAACCGAATGACTTCGTTTACAGGCGGACCGGTTTTGCTGTTCGTACCGGTTGCAATTGCCGGAATTCTGCTAAAAAGACACTTTCCGGATTACACCAGTTGGGCCGATTTTGCCAAATACGCGCTGTACTTTTTCCTCGGCTTTTTGTGCACCAACAACGAGGGCTTAAAACAATCGTTCCTGAAATCGAGGTTCATCGCGCTCGGAATTGGCTTGATTTTGACAGTGATGTACTTTGCCTCGTTTGCAGTAAAAGAGAGCACTTTCGGACAACTCTTCCAGAATAATCAGGTGTACGGATTTTACGCTTTTCAGGAAGTGGCAGGCGCTTTGGTAACCTGGTGCTGGCTGATTTTTATTGTGGCAACTGGCATAAAATACCTGAATCGTGACTCGAAATACCGTCAACCTTTAAATGAAGCAGTTTTACCGTTCTACATTCTGCACCAAAC
>DAOPZV010000328.1:0-2385 GCA_035353575.1 Prolixibacteraceae bacterium
AAGTGCTTATTCTGAAAACCGATAAGAAAGGCTATTATGAAACGCCGGCAGACAACGGGGTACTTTATGTGGCTAAAGCAATGAGCAAAGGCTATTTTGACGACTGCCTGAATTTCAGGGTTCCCGATAGAAAAGCTACTGAAAAACCAGTTGCTTTGAGAGATTTATTGCTTGATAAATATGCGCTCAATCAGGTTTTCGTAGTTCAAAACATTTATTACGATCTGGATAAATGGGCAATTCGCGATGATGCGAAACCATCGCTCGATCACTTGGCAAGACTGCTGAAGCAATACCCGATAAGTGTTGAGTTGGGCTCGCATACCGATTCGAGAGCCTCAGCTGATTACAACATCGAATTGTCTCAGAAACGGGCTGAATCTGTTGTCCGTTACCTCATTTTAAGCGGAATAAATCCGGCTCGCCTTACAGCACGGGGCTATGGCGAAACCAAGTTAGTGAATAAATGCGCCGACGGCGTTCCTTGCACCGAAGCTGAGCACCAGGCCAATCGCCGGACTGAATTCAGAATTACATCAATTGATGGCGACGAAAAAGGCAAGAAGAGTTTTGATCCGGGAGTTTTTAAAGCTGGCGACAAAGTGCCAGTTCAAATTTTAGATCCTGAATTTTTTAGCGGTTGTCTGGAAGCGCAGGCGCTCAACGAACAAAAGCAAGCTAGTCCTGAACCGGAAGAAACTCTCGCTGGCAAGGATTCAAATTCGTCGGTTTGGTATTCAGTACAGTTGGCCGCATCAGTGAAACAGGTTAAACCGGAGCCTCAAAATTTCAAGGGATTAGCTCACGTTCAGGAGAGAAAAATTGGAAAATACTTTAAATACTTTGAAGGGCATTTCTCTGGTTTTGACGCGGCTGCTCAAGAGTGTGAGACATTGAAGGTGAAATTTCCCGGCGCTTTTGTTGTTGCAATCGATGGCGAAAAGGTTGAGCGGGCCGTCGAACGAAAAAAATAAAATAAAAAGTTAGGCACTTTGCCCGGAATTGCGGACGTAGCGAAAAGGCATGCTGACAAATTTAGCAGTCAGGCCACTGAAGATTGTATTGGATTCTGATTTTTAATTATTTTGCAGGCATAGAAAATACAGTTTATGCTTAAAAAGATACTTGGCTACCTGCTCACACCTGTTTACCTCACCTATTTTGGCTTGTTGCTGGTTGTTTTTCATCCCATTCAGGTTGTAACACGCTGGATTTGGGGTTACCCGGTGCGAAAGAAAGTTGTTGACGTTTTGAATTTTGCCTTGCTCTACGGACTAAAAATAATGGGAGCAAGAATCACTTTTAAAGGTTTCGAAAAGGTTCCAACCGATCGGCCAATCATTATCGTCGCCAATCACCAGAGTACCTTCGATATTCCTCCGGTGGTCGTCGGTTTTCGTAAAAATCACCCCAAATTTATTTCGAAAAAAGAGCTTGGAAAGTGGATTCCCAGCATTTCATACAACCTCAGGCACGGCGGATCGGTGCTGATCGATCGCAAGAACCCGCGCCAAGCCGTGAAAGATATTTTGCTTTTGGGTAAGCATATTGAGCAGAACGATTACGCTGCCTGTATTTTTCCTGAAGGAACCCGCACAAAAAATGGGAAAGTAAAATCATTTATGCCTGCCGGAATAGCTTCGCTCGTAAAAGCTTCGCCTTCGGCACTCATTGTTCCCTTTGCCGTCAGCGGAAACTACGAACTGATGAAAAAAGGATATTTCCCGCTCTCGTTTGGCGTTGAACTTCGCTATACGGTTTTCGATGCCATCGATCCTAAAGGCAAAGACATCAACGAACTTGTTTTGCAGATCGAAGAGATGATCAGGAAAGAAGTTGAATAGGTTGCGGTTTATTTTTCATTCATATACTTCGCGCCCACAAACTGCTTAATCCAGTCCATCGAGCCATATTCTTTCTCCATTTGTTTGACAAAGGCTTGTGCTTCAGTGTTGCGCTTGGTTTCGTAAAGGGCTTTTACTATAAACGTTCGCAGCAGTAACTTTTGCCAGTCGCACTTTTCATTGGGGCGTGCATCCATTAACGCAAGCGCTTTTCGAAACAGCGCGAGCCCTTCTTCTTTATCGCCGCCAAAAGCCGCCGGACGGTACATCAGCGAATTCCCTTTTTCGATGTAGCCTGCCGGATTGTTTGGTTCGAGGCTAATTGCCTTCTCGATGTGCGAAAGACTCTTTGGCCCCAGAAATGGTGCTTTATAGGCAGCAAGCGATATCTTAAATCCGTAAAAAGCCCCCGACAGCGCATGCAGTCGGGCATTCTGCGGATTCTTTTCCAGCAGTTCATCTAGCAAGCGATCGGCTTTGTCAACGTATTTTCGGGCAACATCTTTTTCTCCCAGCCCAATTTGGTAACCAACCAGTCCGT
>DAOPZV010000329.1:0-2381 GCA_035353575.1 Prolixibacteraceae bacterium
AAGGATGCTGAAAGTCTTGAAATTGCACACAAAATAGATGTGGTTGTACTCGATAAAACGGGAACCATTACCGAAGGAAAACCTGAAGTTGTAGATATTGCCTGGAACGAAAACAACTCTGAAAGAACTAATGCGCAGGAAATCCTACAAACAATCGAATCTCTTTCTGAGCACCCATTAGCCGAAGCGGTTGTGAAGTTCATAAATGGGAACGGAAATAATCAATTAAAGGTTGATTCCTTTGAGGCACTTACAGGTTTAGGAGTTAAAGCAACCATCAATGGGAAAAACTACTTTGTTGGCAGCGAAAAGTTGATGGTTGAAAATAATATTAGCATTTCGAACCAACTTCAAAACAAGATTTCGCAGTGGGAAAATGATAGCAATACAGTCATTGTATTCTCTGACCATGCCAATGCTATTGCCACAATCGCAATTGCCGATAAAATAAAGCCCACCTCCGAAGAAGCTATTGCAAAACTAAAGACACTTGGAGTTGAAGTAATTATGCTTACTGGAGACAATAAGTCAACGGCAAACTCGGTTGCCAGAAAAGTTGGCGTTTCCAGCTTTGAAGGGGGAATGCTTCCCTTCGATAAAGGCGAATACATCAAGAAACTTCAAGTGAATGGGAAGGTTGTAGCCATGATTGGCGATGGAATAAACGATTCGCAAGCCCTTGCTCAAGCCGATGTAAGCATTGCCATGGGCAAAGGCTCTGATATTGCCATGGAGATTGCAAAAATTACCTTGATGACCTCAGATTTAAACCAAATTTCAAAGGCAATCCAGCTCTCCAAACAAACCATGAGGACTGTAAAACAGAACCTCTTCTGGGCATTTATCTACAACCTTATTGGGATACCGCTAGCAGCAGGAATTTTATACCCGTTCACGGGTTTTCAGTTTGATCCGATGATTGCAGGAGCTGCTATGGCGTTAAGCTCGGTTTCGGTGGTTTCGAATAGCCTGAGATTAAGAAAAGTTATTTTAAAATGATTTCTCTATTGAGGCAATCTTTCAAAAACATTCCTGCAAACCGAACTAGTAAACTCGACAAAGGCAATGCAGGAACCTATTAATCCTACAAAAGTGACCATCTAAAAACATTCCTGCGAACCGTTAGCTCATGAGCGAAGCGAATAAAGCAGGAATCTATAAACTTTGGAAACTGGATTCCCGCTTCCGCGGGAATGAAAGTAATTTAAATAGTAGAAATTTCATAAAAACAAAACCAGGATTCTTTCAGTTGAAAAAATCCTGGTCACTAGTGCGGACGAGCCGCCGGAGTGTCAGACTACTGTTATTTTGGCTGACTTGGACTCTTTCCCTTGCGGGTTGATCTTCTTTTGTCTGTATTCGGTTTCGATTTGCCTGTTACAGCTCCTTTTCCCCGATTACCCGCCTCCTGATTCGTTGAACTCTGGTTTGGTTTTCTTGCGATTACTTCCCCCTTGTTCTCAACCGGCTTTTTCTTCTTTTTATGGAAACTTAGTT
The DNA here is from genome assembly GCA_035353575.1 of Prolixibacteraceae bacterium. GTDB lineage: Bacteria > Bacteroidota > Bacteroidia > Bacteroidales > Prolixibacteraceae > Aquipluma. The sequence continues at coordinate 1,498 of DAOPZV010000329.1, forward strand.
TCGGTTTTTACTTTTCAGGTGCAAGCCCTTTATCGCTCGTCTGATGAAACAAATGTACAATGGAAATCAACCCGTTACAAGAAAAAATCGACCTTGTTACGCACCTGTTTTAAACAGGCGTTATGAACAATTGTTAATAACACTGAAAATCAGCGCTCTTACTTGTTTGTAAGAAAATTTCAATTGGTGTAATTCGATGATATTAACAGTCTTATCTACTATTCTTTATTAGATCGAAGTGATTTTTTAAAATATTTTTAAACCAGTAAGTGTATTTTTCAGGCTGATGCTCAACATCATCCAACACAAAGTCCTTGCTAACCCAGGCCCACTCGCATACCTCATCAGGATTTGGTTTTGGAGTGCTATCGAAATAGCCGACGTAAATGTGATCTATCTCATTCTCAATCATTCCATCACCAAAATCTACATGATAGTGAAACTTAGTTACGAATTTCAATTCGCAATCAAAGCCCATCTCCTCTAATAAACGAGTATGAATAAATTGCTCCCACACTACTCCTTGAGGCATGTGGCTACAACAAGTATTCGTCCATAAACCTGCCGAATGGTACTTATTCAAAGCCCTTCGTTGGAGCAGCAACTCACCCCTTGAGTTAAATACCAACACCGAAAAGGCACGATGTAACAATCCATTGCTATGGGTTAAATGCTTTTCCTCATAACCAATAACATTGTCGTCGACATCAACCAAAGCGATACTATGTGTCAATGGATTCATTTGGCACCGAATATATTAAAAATAAAATGAAATGGATGCAAGGGTTGAATATTCCTACAAAGGAAAAGAAATTTATGCTGACAATAAATGAAATAACTTATGGTTTGTATTTAATAAAATTGCCATTATAGAACTCTTCGAA
>DAOPZV010000330.1:0-2364 GCA_035353575.1 Prolixibacteraceae bacterium
CAATTGTACGTCCTGAAAAATCGAGTAAAGTATTGAAGGCCTTGTTTGAAGCCGGATACGTGGCAGTAACAAAAATCCCGGTGGTGGGTCGCGGTAAACAGCGCGGTATCAAAATCGGCGATGTAACCTACGACGAGCTTCCGAAAGAAATGTTGATCATGGTAATTAAAGATGAAGACAAGGATTTTGCAGTGACCACCATTATGGAAGCTGCCCGCACCGAGCCTAAAGGCGCCTTTGGCGACGGTAAAATTTTCATCACGCCGGTTGAAGAAGCCTATACCATCAGCCGCGGAACCAAAGAATTATAACCCGAAAAATTTCAGGATATGAAGCTAATCATGGCCATTATACGCATCGACAAGATGAACGCAACAAAAAGAGCTTTATCTGATGCTGGACTTCCTTCGATGACTGCCACCGGAAAAGTTTTCGGACGTGGCAAAGGGCTTTGGGATGCCAAAGTACTCGAAGGTGTTAAGAAAGATCTTCCTGAAGCGCTGGCTCATTTGGGGAAAGAACCGCGTCTTCGTCCGCAACGGGTTATCACACTCATTGTAACCGACGACAACAAAGACAAGGCGATTGAAACCATCATTGAAGCCAACCAGACTCCCGAACCGGGCGACGGCAAAATTTTCGTCATCCCGATGATTGATGCAGTAAAGGTGAGAACCGGGGAAACCGGCGATGTAGCACTCGATTAAATTTTACGATTATGCCAAAAAGATTCGACTATAGCAAAGGGTTGCCCGACCCAATCGTGCTCAGGGAAGAAATCCTGAAAAAATATCCGCCAAAACTGGCAAAAAAACGGGCTAAAGCCATCGTGATCAACGATCCTGATATCGAACAGGAAATTATGGCCAACGTGCGCACCGCGCCGGGTATCATCACACAGCGTGGTTGTACATACGCTGGATGTAAAGGGGTAGTTTTGGGCCCGACCCGCGACATTATCAACCTGGTGCACGGACCAATCGGCTGTAGCTTCTACGCCTGGCTGACCCGCCGTAACCAAACACGGGTTCCTGAAGGAGGCGATAACTTTATCACCTACAGCTTTTCTACCGATATGCAGGACGAAAACATCGTATTTGGTGGTGAAGCAAAACTAAAAGAAGCCGTTCGAGAAGCTTTCGAAATATTCAAGCCAAAAGCCATCGGTATTTTCTCAACCTGTCCGGTTGGTCTGATTGGCGACGACGTTCATTCCGTAGCCCGCGACATGAAAGCAGAGTTAGGTATCAACATCTTCGGATTCAGTTGCGAAGGTTACCGCGGCGTTTCGCAGTCGGCCGGTCACCACATTGCCAACAACGGTGTATTTAAAAATGTGGTTGGTTTGAACGACCGTCCACGCGAAGGCAAATTCCAGGTGAACCTGTTGGGCGAATACAACATTGGTGGTGATGCTTTCGAAATCGAGCGCCTTTTCGAAGAAGCGGGAATCACACTGATCTCCACTTTCTCCGGAAACTCAACCATCAAGAGCATGGAATACGCACACACAGCCGATTTGAACATGGTAATGTGCCACCGCTCGATCAACTACATCGCCGAGATGATGGAAGAAAAATATGGTATTCCGTGGATCAAGGTAAGTTTTGTAGGCGCCGAGGCAAGCTGCAAATCGCTCCGGAAAATTGCCGACTTCTTTGGCGATGCCGAACTGAAAGCCAAAGTGGAAGAAATCATCGCCCGCGAAATGACCAAAGTTTCAGCAATAAAAGATAAGGTGAAACCACGCGTTGAGGGCAAGGTTGCAATGATGTTTGTGGGAGGATCGCGTGCTCACCATTATCAGGATCTGTTTACTGAATTAGGCATCAACGTGGTTTCGGCCGGTTACGAGTTTGCGCACCGCGACGACTACGAAGGCCGCAAGGTAATCCCGAACATCAAGATTGACGCCGATACCCGAAACATTGAAGAACTGGTGGTTTCGAAAGACGAAGAGCACTTTAGGCCAGACTTGGTGGAAAAGAAAGCTGAATTGGAGTCCAAAGGTTATCAGTTTAAGGATTACGACGGCATGATGCCTGAAATGAAAAAGAACTCGCTGGTGATCGACGACGTGAACCACTGGGAAACCGAAAAACTCATCGAATTCTACAAACCCGATATTTTCTGCGCCGGTATCAAAGAAAAATATGTGGTACAGAAATGCGGAGTTCCACTCAAACAGTTACACAGCTACGACTACGGCGGCCCATACACCTGCTTCGATGGAGCAATCAATTTCTACCTCGAAATGGAACGTATGCTGGCAACCAATATTTGGAAAATGATTGATGCGCCCTGGAAAAACGAATCGGAACTGGTAGGAAGCGTGGCCATCGAACAATATTAATAGGAGGAAAA
>DAOPZV010000331.1:0-2336 GCA_035353575.1 Prolixibacteraceae bacterium
AAATAACCGATAATGCAACCAGTACACCCAACGAGTAAGTTTGTATTTTGTATTTGTGCGAGGTGCCGATAATTTGCACGCTTGATCCGGTGGATGCCACAATCAGGCTGGTTAGCGAAACCAAAATAATCACCCACTCGGTTCCCTGGTATTTGTGCCCCAAAAGCTGAATGATATTATCGAGGTTGGCGGCAATCAGGATAAAAAGCAACAAACTGAAAAATAACTGATTGATGCTGCTCTTAAAGTAAATATCGTCGATGGTTTTCAGGTCGTTGTTTTTCCACGAGTCGGCAATAATGGTCGATGAGATTTTGCCCAAAGCCACGCTGGGTATCAAAACCACTGTTCCGAAGTAAAAAATAATGGAGTAAACTCCGGCAGTGGATAAATCGGTGTAGGCGCCCAGCATAATGGTATCAATCTGTTTTAGCGCAATGCTGCTTACTCCGCCGATAATACCGAATACCGAAAGACCGATCATCTCCTTTCGAAGTGATGGTGTTATAAAATGGAGTTTGGGCTTAACGCTGAACTGCTTCCGGTAGATTAAAAGGGCGGTGAGGTATATCGCCGGAAGGCTTAAAAAGAAAATGTATCCCCAGATAAATATTGAGAAGTCGATCCATTTAAGGTAATAAGCGCCGAGCAAAAAGAGGTTGCCCACGCGGTAAACAAAGTCGTTTAGGATGGTTCCCGTCGTGGCATCGAACAACATCTTGTTGTAGGTATCGAGCAACAAGGCATACATTCGGAAGAAAATCAACGGCACCAAAAACCAAATGTATTCTACCAACAGCGGCGACTTCGATTGGTAATTTTCGATGATGTATGACTTCAGGAAGAAGAACGAAACCAGCGAAACAAGGAACCCGATCAGGCCAACAACCAGTGTCAGAAATACAAAGCCGTTGTGTTTGTTCTGTTCGTCGCGAAAATAAGGGAAAAGCCGCTCGATCACTTTTGTGAATCCAAGTGTTGAAAATTGTGAGTAAATTCCGGATACGGCAACAAAAATTGCAGTCAGCCCAATTTGCGCGGTGGTCAGCAGTTTGATGGAAATGATGGTGACCAGAAAACCGACGCCGACACCGAGGTAAGAGTAGATTGAGCCTTTGATTGTTTGCCGTTTAATTACACCCATTTAATTTACTAATTGACCTAAAAAGGTTTATTTTTGCCTCGCACGAAAGTACGAATTTACAAATTACACCAATTCATATTATGGATACAAAAAATCTCCTTCGCAAATCAGGGCCTTATATCCTTGCAATCGTGTTGTTTATGGTTATAAGCGTCGTTTATTTCTCTCCTGTTTTGGAAGGGAAAAAGCTGCAAAGCTCGGATGGTGCGCAGTTTAAAGGCATGTCGAAAGAAATTGTTGACTACCGCAATGCCACTGGCAAAGAAGCGCTTTGGTCGAACAACATGTTCTCCGGAATGCCCGCTTACCTTACATCGACACTTTATTCAGGCGAAATACTTTCATCCATCCAAAAATCAATTACCTCGATTTCGCAGCCGGTTATGATTTTGACGTTCAGTTTTGCGTTCTTTTTTATCCTTTGTCTTTTGCTCGACATTAGCCTGTGGGCGGCCTTTGCAGCCAGTTTGGCCTACGGAATGATGACCTTCACCTTTGTGGTGATGGTAACCGGCCACCTCACTAAAGCTCACGCGCTTACATACACTTCGTTGGTGGTTGCCGGTATGCTGGTGGCTTTCAAAAAGAATAAAATCGGCGGAAGTATAATTACAGCCATCGGCCTTTCGCTGATGTTGAGTGCCAACCACCTGCAAATGACGTATTACGCATTTATTCTGGCGCTCATTCTGGGCATTACCTATTTGATTTATGCCGTTCGCGAAAAAACTTTGGCCGACTATGGCAAAACCATCGGATTTCTGGTTATAGCCGCCTTGATTGCCGTTGGCACCAACTTTTCAAGATTATACACAACCTACGAATACGGTAAGTTTTCTATTCGCGGCCAATCGGAATTAAGCCTGAACAATGAAAATAAAACCAGCGGACTCGATAAAGATTATATTCTGGATTACAGCTACGACTTAGGCGAAGCCATGACAGCGTTCATTCCGCGCTTTAAAGGCGGCGGTATGAGCGAACCATTGTCTGAAAGTTCCGAAACATACAAATATTTAGCCGATTCTCAAGGTATTCAAAATGCCAAGAAGATTGTAAAAAGCGGAATGCCAATGTATTGGGGAAGTCAGCCAATTTCGGGAGCGCCATTCTATTTCGGGGCTGTTTTATGCTTCCTTTTTGTATTCGGGCTTTTCGTCGTGAAAGGCAAAGACAAATGGTGGCTGGCTGC
>DAOPZV010000332.1:0-2324 GCA_035353575.1 Prolixibacteraceae bacterium
CGCGCAACCCGAATGGCCCGAATGCCTGGGCGTCGGTGTTTGCCAATCACCGGGTTCTGAATCTGGGCTTTGGCTGGGACCGCACACAAAACGTGCTGTGGCGGCTCGATCATGGCGAAATCGACGGATTACACCCGCGGACCATCATCATGCATTTGGGCACCAACAATACCAGCGAAACGGCCAATGCCCGGATGAACTCGGCTACAGAAATAGTTGACGGAATCCGCGCCGTTTGTATGCGCCTACGCTCGAAAGTTCCGGGAGCGCACCTTGTTTTAATGAAAGTTTTTCCACGCGAAGAAATGCCCGATCATCCGCGCCGTGTCTTGATTAACGAGGTTAACAAACAACTGGAGGTATTTGCCCGCGAGAATAATATCGACCTGTTGGATATTGGCCCGAAAATGTTGGCTCCTGACGGTACTTTACCGAAAGAAATAGCTAACGATTTTTGTCATCCGACTGAAAAGGGCTACCAGATTTGGGCTGATGAAATTCGCAGGTTTGTTGATGAACCTTAATATACCCGTCAGCTAAAGCAGACGGCAAAGGATATGCGCCATTTTGTTCAAAGAGACTTTATTCTTTGCCGTTCACTTTAGTGAACGGACAATGGATTTGATAAATTTGTTTCTGATATAACTAAACCCTGATAAAGATGAAATTCAAAACCTTATTTTTCAAAGTTTTCATTGTCTTCCTTATATTGCCGTGTCTGGCGACTTTTGGGCAATCGCGCGAAATGACTACCCTGCAAACCGGCTGGAAATTCCTCAAAGGCAGCAATGAGAAAGCTTCTCAGATTAAATTCGACGATTCGAAGTGGCAGGATGTTACTGTTCCGCACGACTGGGCGATTGGCGAACCAACTGTCATCGATGGAAATGGCGATACCGGCAAACTTCCCTGGAAAGGCGAAGGCTGGTACCGTAAAACGCTGGACATTCCGGCTGCATGGTCGGGCAAAAATATTATCCTGATTTTCGATGGAATTCTGTCGTTCCCTGAAATTTATCTGAATGGTCAACTGGCCGGGAAATGGGACTACGGCTACAATTCATTTTATCTTGACGTAACTAAACTGGTCAATTTCAAGGGCAAAAATTTCCTTGCCATTCATGCCGATACTCGCGAACACGATAGTCGCTGGTATCCAGGAGCCGGTATTTACCGCAAAATCCAGATGATGGCCGTCGATCCGGTGCATGTTCAGGTTTGGGGAACGCAAATTACTACGCCAGTTATCAAACCGAATTACGCTGAAATTCGGATCATGAATACGGTTGTCAATAATTCGTCAGCTATTGAAGAGAAAATTAAAGTTGAAACCATTATCCTGAACCCGAAAGGCATTGAGATTGCAAAGAAAGAAGTGGTTGGTTCAATTCCTTCAGGAGGGAAAAAAGAAATGGAGACCACCATTGGATTGACCGATCCGCACCGTTGGGACTTGCAGCATCCGGTTTTGTATCGAGTGAAAACCAATGTTTACAAGGGTGATGCGCTGGTCGATTCTTCGGTGAGTCCTTTCGGAATCCGCTCTATCCGCATAACTCCGGATCATGGTTTGTATTTAAACGATCAGCGTGTGGCCTTAAAAGGGGTGAATTTGCACCACGATCAGGGTTCGTTAGGAGCCGCTTTTTATCCGAGAGCCATGGAGCGCCAGATCGAAATCATGAAATCGATGGGCTGCAATGCTATTCGTACCAGTCACAACATGGCGGCTCCCGAACTTTATGAACTGTGCGACAAAATGGGTATGCTGGTTTTCGATGAGGCTTTCGACAAATACGATAAAAAGGCCGACATTCTGGAAACAACCGATTTTGAAGAATTTGCCCAGCGAAACATCAAAAACTTTGTGGAACGCGACCGCAACCATCCATGTGTTTTCATTTGGAGCGTTGGCAACGAAATGGGCGATGTGCAATACAACATCAATAACGGGTTTCATCGTTTGCAAACCATGATTAATAACGTGCGCAAATACGACCCGACCCGCCCTGTAACGATGGCCTGCGACAATCTGAACAGCGCCATTGGCCGCCACTTCGATTTTTACGATGTGCACAGTTGGAATTACGGACGCCGCTACAGTCTGGCTCGCCAGATGGAGCCCAACAAAGCGGTAATTGTCAGCGAATCGGGCTCCACGGTTAGTACACGTGGGTTTTATGAATTGCCGCTTCCTGAAAAGAGAAGCGAATTTACGCCTTCGCTTCAGGTGAGTTCGTACGATTTGAATGTTCCGGAGTGGGCCGATTTGCCCGACGAAGACTTTATGTGGGCGCAAGACGAGGATTACATTGCAGGCGAAT
>DAOPZV010000333.1:0-2294 GCA_035353575.1 Prolixibacteraceae bacterium
TCGTCGGGCGCGATTGTCAATTTTGGTCACGCCAATCCGCCGATCCGCATGGAAAAAATTCGCTTGAACGGAGTGCCTGCCTACGAAGGTTTGGCGGCTGTTGATACTTACATTGGCGCTACAGCCTGCGATCCCGAAAACCCCAAATACGGCGGCGCACATGTCATTCAGGATTTGGTTGACGGCAAGGACATTGAGCTGGAAGCCTGGGGAAAAGGCACCGACTGCTACCCGCGCAAACACATTAAAACCGTCATCAATAAGGAAACGGTGAACGAAATGATCCTGTTTAATCCGCGCAATGCCTACCAGAATTACAATGTGGCGGTGAATTCGACCTCACAGATGAAATATACGTACATGGGCAACCTGCTGCCCCATATGCGCAATGCCACCTATTCAACGTCCGGAGAATTGAGCCCGCTGCTGAACGACCCGGAAATGAAAACCATCGGCATCGGAACCCGCATTTTTCTAGGCGGAACGCAAGGGTTTGTGGTATGGCCGGGAACGCAGTTTAACACTTCGAAGCCAAAAAACGAACATGGCGTTCCGTTGAGCAATTCGGCTACTTTGGCCGTGATGGGCAACCTGAAAGAAATGTCGTCGGAGTTTTTGCAGGCCGCCTACTACGAAAAATATGGCGTGAGTTTGTTCGTCGGAATTGGCATCCCGATTCCGGTGCTGAACGCCGATATTGCCAAATGCGTTTCGATTCGAAACGAACAAATCCAGACAACCGTGCTCGATTATGGCGTGGAAGGAACTCCTGCTTTGGGTCGAGTAACCTACGCCGAATTGCGTTCAGGAGAAATTGAAGTGCAGGGGAAAAAGATCCGCACTGCGCCGGTTTCGAGCCTGAGCAAAGCACGAAAAATTGCCAATATCCTGAAAAAAGCCATACAGGACGGGGAATTCGAGATCACCAAACCCGTGCAGATGTTCCCGACCAACACCTCGCTGAAATCGCTGAAAGAGAAGTAACGGAAACGGGAAACCGGAGAAAGGAGGCCGGAAAGTGGAAAAATTCTTTTCAACGCTGGACACTCCGAACTTTTTTAATGGTAAATGGTAAATCGTTAAATTGTAAATTACTAAGGATGAAAATGCAGAAAAAAAGATATGTTCTGAAATTTCCGGCTCAGAGCGGCGATATGCCGTTGAGCTACCATTTGGTGAAGGATTTCGACATCCGGATCAACATTCTCCGCGCCGAAGTTTGGCCGGGAAAAACCGGAAGTTTGGTGCTCGAACTCGAAGGAACTTCGGAAAATTTGAAGAACGGGATTGCTTACCTGAAGGAAAATCAGGTAACCTGCGAGCCGTTGAACAAGAAAATAACCTGGAATGAGAAACGTTGCATCAGCTGCGGAAACTGCACGGCAGTGTGCTTTGCCGGCGCTTTGCAAATGGATCCCGTGAACTGGGAACTGCAATTCGATTCGGAAAAGTGCATCGTTTGCGAGCTATGCGTTCCGGCTTGTCCGCTAAATTTGTTTAAGATCGATTTCAGGGATAATTGAAGGATAGAAGGACTGAAGGATTTATTTTCAGGGAATGATCGAGCAGCGCACATATCGCAAGCAGTTTTCGGAGCAACGGTTTCGGTCGTTTACCGTCAATTACAAGGAAACCGATTTGTGGATTGGTGTTGACCCGGACTCGTTTCGCGACGAAATGCGCGAAGTTGCATTGGAAAAAGTGATTGCACTGCGCACCGAAATGGAAGCGTATTTGCTGACTGATCCGGTGTTTGGCAAAACCTTCGAGCCGCATCAGGTAAAACCGAACGCGCCCGAGATTGTTAATAGGATGGCCGATGCAGCCCGGCGCGCCGGAGTGGGACCGATGGCTGCTGTGGCTGGTGCATTCTCGGAAATGGTTGGCCAGCATTTGATGCAACAGTTTTATGTTCAGGAAATTGTAGTGGAAAATGGAGGCGATATCTTTCTGAAAATTAACCGAAATTTGCTGATGTCGGTTTATGCCGGAAATTCGCCGTTGTCGGGGAAAATCGGGATTGAAATTCCTGCGGATCAATCGCCACTAGGTGTTTGCACTTCAGCCGGAACGGTTGGCCCATCGGTGAGCTTGGGAAAAACGGATGCCACCATGATTATTTGCCGGAACACAGCGCTGGCCGATGCGCTGGCAACCACTTTTGGTAACCTGGTGCAGGTTCCTGAAGATGTGCAGCAGGTGACGCAGCAAACCGAACGGTTTCCTGAGATTCTCTCGGCAGTGATTATTTGCCGCGACAAAATCGGCATCCGCGGACAATTTGAAATGAAACT
>DAOPZV010000334.1:0-2262 GCA_035353575.1 Prolixibacteraceae bacterium
CCATGTTGGTTTTGCCGTGTTTGAGCTGTTTCCAGGCGGTGATGAAAAATCCGCGCCCGAACCAGAAAACAACCGGAGTTGCCAGAACAAGCATAATCCAGTTGGCATAAGGCATATTCATGGCAAACATGCCAATCAGGAAAACTGGCAGCGCAAACAGGCCTGCGAATATGGTTTTGTGTTTCAGGATAACCGATTCGTGTTGTTTGATTTCTTCCTGTTTGTTTACTTCATTTTCGTCAAAAAGCAGGTCGTAACCCACGGATTGCAGGGCTTCCCTGAATTTGGAAGGGTTGGTTTCGCTGGTTTGATATTCGACCCAAACGCTGGAAGCTGCAAAATTCACAGTTGCACCAACGACTCCTGGCTGATTGTTCAGCATACTTTCGACACTTGCGGCGCAGGCTGCGCAACTCATGCCAGTTACCGGAAAATTATTTTTGACTGTTGCCATAGTTTGTTCTTAATTTAATCACAAAGCCTCAAAGGCACAAAGGATTATTCCTTTAATCAATTTTTATGTCTTCGTATTTGATCAAAAGATTTATAGGCAAAAATAACCCGCCTTTGGGAGGAAAGTTTTATACAATTTTGGGAATGATTTACAGGATTTACGGGTTATACCTGGTCGAGCGGCTTGCGTTTGTTGGTGCCGATTTGTTTAAAATGCCCCGGCGTGAGGCCGGTCACCTTTTTAAACTGAGTCGAAAGGTGCGCTACGCTGCTGTATCCCAATTCGTAAGCAATCTGGCTCAGTGTATGCTCGTCGTATACCAGTAGCTCTTTCACCCGCTCAATTTTTTGACTGATAATGTATTTCTCGATGGTGGTGCCGGTTACATCCGAGAACAAATTGCTTAGGTAATGATAATCCTTGCCGAGGCTCGATGCGATAAATTCAGAATAATTCTCTTTCATGTCCTCTTTCCGGTAATGAATCAGCTCGATGATCAACGTTTTGATTTTTTCAATCAACTGACTTTTCAAGTCGCCCATCAGTTCAAAACCGTAACTGGTGAGCTTTTCGCGCAAAACAGGCAGCATTTCAGAAGAAATAGGTTCTATCGTTTCTACCTCGCCCAACGAAACTTCGGTGGGTTGGTAATCTATTTCCTGAAATATATCTCGCACCGCCATGATGCAGCGCGGACATACCATATTTTTAACGAAGTACTTCATTCAAGCAAAATTAACTATTCATCCGATGACTCGAAGTCATCGGATGAATAAACATGATGATTTTTATTTGTGGCAACTTTCGCAGCAACAGCTTTTCCCTTTGGCTTTATCGAATGCCTCCCGGCCTTCGTTGATCGAGAACCAGATCAACCCGGCAGCGCCAATCGTGTCGGCGTAGGCAAAGCCGGTGAGTTCATAGATCAGGCTTGAAACCAGCAGCACAACCGACATATAAACACACACTTTGGTGCAGTTGGCGTCGGCCATGATGGGGTCGGAATGCAACTTTTTTCCGGTCGATTTTTTGGCATTCATCAGCCAAATCATTACTGCAATCGAGATCAGTGAAATAACAATCCCCCAGAAAGTTGCTTCAGGTTTATGCTGATTGATTAAATTCACAATAATACCCGCCAGCAAGCCTGCCGATAGCAGGTAAAATGCGGTGCCTGTCAACTTCAATGCGCTGATTTCAAACTCACTTTTCGAACTTTTCGGATTTTGGCGGATGCGACGGATCATCATTGCAATCCCAATGCCTGACATTACTTCATTAAAACTGTCCACCCCAAAGCCAAAAAGCGTCAGGGTTTCGTCTTCGTAACCCAAAAACATCGAAACAACACCTTCAACGACGTTGTAGAAAATGGTAAAAAGGCTCAGCAAATAAGCCTTTTGATAGAGTTTTCCCAACGATTTTGAAGTTGCCGCCTTCGGCGAAGCAAACTGTAAACTGGCGTAGTCGGGTTTTTCCATAGCTGCAAAATTGCGTTATTTCCGATATAAACAACAATCGGGGAGCGATTTGTACACATCATCGGGCGCTTTATATTTTTCGGTATCGTGTCCCGATTGGGCAATGGCTTGCTGGACAGCGTCGATTGAGGTTTTCGAATCGTCAAATTTTACCTGAAGCAGTTTGGTTTCAACACTCCAATCCGCGAACGCGACTCCTGCAACCGATTTGGCAGCCGTTTCAATGCGTTCCTTGCACATTTCACAGTTTCCTGAAACCTTGAATTGCTGCTTAGTGAGGGTTTCACTTTGAGTGAAGCCCTCACTCGCAGAAGGCTGGTTCATCAT
>DAOPZV010000335.1:0-2247 GCA_035353575.1 Prolixibacteraceae bacterium
GCTCAACTTTGATTCATGTTAAACCTTTAAATCAATTTTATCATGAAACGATCAGTTGAAATCACCGTCCATGTTATTTTCTGGGTACTTTTTGCTGCCTTTGCAGTGCTGTTGAGCAAGATGTATCTTGAAGCCAAACCCGATGCTCCGTTTGCCTCTCATTTTACTTATGTGATTACGCTCGAAGTGGTTATGGGACTTATTTTCTTCTACACTACTTTCTTTTGTTTGCCCTGGGCCAAAAAGAGCAGTACCAATACCATTATTCTGATTGTCATTCTGTTGGTGTTGACGCTGTTCTTTGCTTTTCCGGCCATGAAATTTGGCATGTTGCAGGTGATGAGTTCCGTTATTCCACACCTATTCCTTATTTTTCTGGCTTACATTTTTCGCCATCTTTCTGATTTATACCGCTATAAACAGGCTTGATTTCAGCGCATTTCTTCGGGTTTAATCTTAAATTTGCTTACGTATGAAAAAGTCAATTGAAATATCGGTCCACATATTCTTCTGGATTGTATTTACTGCATTTGCTTTTATGCTGAGCAAAATTTATTTGCAGGCAAAACCCGACGCTCAATTTGGTAATCACCTGTTCTACGTTATGTCGCTGGAAGTGGTGATGGGATTGATCTTTTTCTACACCACTTTCTTTGGTATTCGGTGGGCTCGCAAAAGTATTTCGCGCTACCTGATACTTGCTGCGGGATTGTTGTTCCTGTTGCTGTTTTTTGCCTACCCGGCCATGAGTTTTGGAATATGGGAAGTGCTGAGCTCAATTATTCCTCATGTCATTGTTATTTTTCTGGCTGTTATTTTTCGTAGGTTTTCTGATTCCATCCGGTTGGAGCAGGAGAAACAGGCTTTGCTGCTGCAAAATACCCAAAGCGAACTGGCATTGCTGAAGATGCAGGTAAGTCCGCATTTTCTGTTCAACACATTGAATAACATCGATTACCTGGTGACTTTCGACACCGAAAAAGCTTCGGGTTCGATTGCCAAGCTGGGTGCCATTTTGCGCTACATGATTTACGATGCAGAGGTGGAGAAAATCGCGCTGGAGAAAGAACTGAAGCACATCGAAGATTACATCGACTTGCTGCGCTTGCGTACTTCGGGCGACAATTACCTGCAATACCGGTTGAACGGCCGACCCGAACAGTTGCGCATCGCCCCGATGTTGTTTTTGCCCTTGATTGAAAATGCCTACAAACATTCATCAGTGAAGGAAGGGGAGAACATCATCAGCATCGATATTCGGATTGAAAAGAGCAGCCTTCAGTTTGCGATCAGTAACGAGTACGATACTTACCGAAAGCCAACAACAAAAGCTGGCGGTTTGGGGCTGAATATCGTCAAGCGCCGCCTTGACCTGATTTATCCTGAAAAGCATACCTTTACAATTACGAAAGACAATAACCGGTTTAAAGTTGAACTAACGCTGGAATTGGATGAGAATTAATTGCATTGCCGTTGATGACGAGCCATTGGCTATTGAAAAGCTCAAAGCTTTTATCGGAAAGTTGCCCCAACTTCAACTGGTGGCAACTTTTGGCCGTGCATCGGAAGCTATTGCATTTATCTGCAACAACCCGGTTCAGATTGTGTTTCTCGACATCCAGATGGACGGCATTACGGGCATCGACATGGTGGAGCAAATGATTGAAAAGCCGCAGGTGATTTTTACTACAGCCTACAACGAATATGCCCTGAAAGCCTTTGAGCTTGCCATAACAGATTATCTGCTGAAACCTTATACCTTCGACCGTTTTAAGCTGGCGGTGAACAAAGCCATCGATTACATCTGCTGGCAAGAGGCTGCAACACAGGCTACATCGGCACCGGTTGACTATATTTTCGTAAAATCGGGCTACAAGCTGGTCAAAGTTTTCCTGAACGACATTTTGTACATCGAAGGCATGCGCGATTACCAGTGCATTGTAACGCCTACCGAAAAAATACTGGCCAGTCATTCGTTTCAGGAACTGGAAAAAACGTTGTCACGCGGTTTTGTACGCTGCCAGAAATCATACATGGTTTCGCTCCCGAAGATCGAATCGATCGAGAACGACCGCATCAAAATCGGGAACAAATACATCCCGATTGGTGATACCTACAAAGAAGCTTTTTATAAGATGATTTGATTTACACCGGAATCTGTTCTACCAGAATTTCGTTCCCGGCTTTGTCGTAATAGGTGCAGGTCATTTTATCCAGATCCACAATCCATTTTTCGATTCCTGTTTC
>DAOPZV010000336.1:0-2196 GCA_035353575.1 Prolixibacteraceae bacterium
TGTTAGCCAGTTCGTAATCTTTCTGTGCAACAATCAATATTCGCCAGGGAAAATCAGTTTTGGCGTCGCATAAGGCAATGTAAGATTCGCGAGACTTTACCAAACCCTGAAGTTTGTTATGACCTCCCTGTTCTATTTCTTTGGGATAAGGAGCAAAAACTCCCCTGAGTGAATTTGTACCTGAGCCATTCAGATACATGCCCGGATAGTTGAGCAAGTCGGACTCTGTGATACACATCTTCTTACCGTTTTTGCTTTCAACTACCAATGGCAGAAAAGCCAGTCGTTTAGGATTCCATTCAGCAAGCGGTATGTATTGGTACTGATTCTCAAACGAATTGTTGAACTGTTTTTCAAAAGTATCTTTTCGTCCATTGGAATCATCCACATAAGCCACATAAACTTTCGGATTACCTGCAAAATTGAATACAGCCTGCTCGTTTTCCACCTGAAATGGTTTCTTAAGTCCTGCACTAAAACGGTAAGCAACCCCTTCGTTATACGCCCTGAAAATGAGATTATAACCTCCTTTGAAACTTAAATTCAGTTCATTGTAATTATCTGAAATCTTGTTTTTCTTATATACGTGAGTTTCAATCACGTCATTCACTGTTTTATTGGTTGCTTTTGTCAGCCCTGGATTTTCGCCGAATGTGGTTCCATCGGTTAAACGTACTGAAACCGGCGATTTCTCCAGCAATAAATCTTCCTGATGACTGACAGAGTATTCAATCGTTTTTCCAACGGTTACTTCCGTTGTTATTTTACCATCCGGTGATAATAATTTGAAATTTTTCTGAGCAAAACAGAGGCCACTGAAAGCAATTAAAACCAGCAAAGTAAGTTTG
Source organism: Prolixibacteraceae bacterium (assembly GCA_035353575.1). Classification (GTDB taxonomy): domain Bacteria; phylum Bacteroidota; class Bacteroidia; order Bacteroidales; family Prolixibacteraceae; genus Aquipluma. The sequence continues at coordinate 849 of DAOPZV010000336.1, forward strand.
AATTTTTTCATGATTAGTACATGTTAAAACTTATTCAAATAAGGATGCAACAAATTCTTCTTTATCAAACACCTGTAAATCGGTCATCTTCTCGCCAAGCCCGATGTATTTCACAGGAATTTTGAACTGATCGGAAATGCCGATAACAACTCCACCTTTGGCTGTACCATCCAGTTTTGTAACTGCAAGTGCATTTACATCGGTGGCTTTGGTAAATTGGCGGGCTTGTTCGTAAGCATTCTGCCCGGTTGAGCCATCAAGTACCAGCAATATTTCGTGAGGCGCTTCGGGTATTAATTTCTGCATCACGTTACGTATTTTTGTAAGCTCGTTCATCAGGTTTATTTTATTGTGCAGTCGTCCGGCTGTATCAATAATTACCACATCAGCATTATTTGCTTTTGCCGAAGCGATTGTATCATAAGCTACAGAAGCCGGATCGGCACCCATTTTCTGTTTGACAACAGGCACCCCTACCCTTTCGCCCCAAATAACAAGCTGCTCCACAGCAGCAGCGCGGAACGTATCGGCAGCACCCAGATATACTTTTTTGCCTGCTTTTTTGAACTGATAAGCCAGTTTTCCGATTGTAGTGGTTTTACCCACACCGTTCACACCTACCACCATTATCACGTAGGGTGTTGCTGGAAGTGCATCGTCAAAATCAGTTGCCTTACCGGAGTTGTTTTCCGAAAGCAATCCGGCAATTTCTTCCTTCAGTATTTTGTTGAGTTCGGTAGTATTCAGAAACTTATCTTTACTCACACGTGCTTCAATCCGCTCGATGATGCGTAAAGTGGTTTCTACGCCCACATCGGAAGTTACAAGAACTTCTTCGAGGTTGTCAAGCACCTCTTCATCCACTTTCGACTTACCGGCAATTGCCCTTGTAAGTTTTGAAAAAACGCTTTCTTTTGTTTTTGACAAACCCTGATCGAGCGTTTCCTTTTTTTCTTTATTAAATAGTCCGAATAGTCCCATATTTTCAGTCATTTTTTACCCCGTAAAACAAATAAAAAGAACCGGAAATCAGCAGAATTTCAGCATAAGACCGAAGTACAGAATTCCCGAATCCATTTTGTACCAAAGGTAAGTATAATTTTACAAAATTAAATAATTTCGGGTCAAGTTCAAAAAAAAAGTCCCTTCATTTTGAATGAAAGGACTTTTCTTTATAAATACATTGCAAATAATTTACATACTTATTTTGCAATAAAATCTTTTACTTTGTCGTTGTGCACCATTTCTTCCTGAAAGGTGTATGCACCGGTTTTAGGCGATTTAACCATCTTAATCACCTTGGAGTAGGTACGACCTTCACCACTTTGCAAACTTGCAACCGCTTTCT
>DAOPZV010000337.1:0-2190 GCA_035353575.1 Prolixibacteraceae bacterium
GGGGCGCAGCAGCGACGCCACACAATAAACCAGCACCAGCCAGTTGAGCCCGATGACGAGCGGCGTATTTCCTATTTTAAGGCCGAGAACTTGCCCGTATTCATAAGAACCGAAGAGGAGTCCGGTGTTTACTCCGACCAATTCGGCGATAAATCCAGCGAGCGCAATTGCGGCAAAAACGATAGCGCTTTTCAGGTTTCGGGGTTCGTGAAATGCCAGCAAAAGCACAGTGGCTGCCAACATTCCGAAAGGCGTCAGGAATCGAAACAGCGGTCGTAACGGTTCAATCGCAAAACCTGCAACTCCCACCAAATACCAAACGGTAATCAGTATCCTGATCCATTGTATGTTGTCGAGTCTTCTCATCATTTATTTTTTTTGGTGCCGCGCTTTTTAATCGCGCTTTTTACGGAGATTAAAAATCTCCGCACCCGAAATTAGATCTTCCACAATTTTTGCCGACGACAAGCACAGCGGGATCCCGCCGCCGGGATGCACACTTCCGCCCACAAAATACAAGCCCCGAATGTCTTTCCTGAAGTTGGGATGCCGGTTAAACGAGGCATAGCGACTATTCGAGCTGCTTCCATACAACGAACCGTTGACCGATCCGGTGAGTTTCCAGATCTCCGGTGGAGACAGAACCTCTTCGGCTATAATTTTTCCTGAAAGCGGTTTTTTCAGCATTCGTTCCAATTTTTCCAGAATATATTGGCGCATTTCACGGATGAGTTCGTCCCAATTTTGCCCCACATCAGCCGGAGCATTCACCATCACAAACCAGTTTTCGCCTCCTTCGGGAGCATCACTTTTGTTGTATTTGCTGCTGATGTAAATATATACAGTCGGGTCGGAATACGCGGTTTTCAGGCTGAACAAATGCCGGAATTCTTCCCCGTAATGATCGCTGAAGAAAATGTTGTGCACATCCAGTTCCGGAAATGTTCCGTTCATACCCCAATAGAAAATCAGCGCCGACGACGACCGTTCCTCCTTTTCTATTTTGGTCACCTTTTGGACTTCGGGCATTAGCGACGAGTAAAAGTGGTGAATGTCCACGTCGCTGATCACTACATCCGCCTCGTAAAAACCTTTGCCGGTGTGCACTCCCCGAACTTTTCCTCCGGAATGTTCCACTTTCATCACAGGTTCGTTCTGGTGAAAACTCACCCCCAATCGTTCGGCTTGCCTGATGAGCGAATCAGTAATCTGAAACATTCCGTTTTCAGGAATATAGGCGCCCAGATTGTGCTCCAGATGCGAGATAACGCTCAAAGTAGCCGGAGTTTGGTAAGGATTGCTGCCGTTGTAGGTAGCATACCGATCGAACAACTGCACGAGTTTTGGATGCTCCAATTCTTCGGTATTGAATTGATGTAAGCTTTTGAATGCCTTTAGTTTGCGAATATTGAGCAATGTTTTCAACGATTTCCTGTTCAGCAGGTTTTTCAGCCGATGGAATGAGCCAAAAATAAACAGGTCGGCGGTAAGATCGTAAACGGTAGCCGATTTCCGGAGGTAACTTTTCACCTTTTCCGAAGAAACACCCAGTTTTTCACCAATTTCCTGCGAAAGCCTGTCAACATCGTTCCAGGCTTTCAGTTGGGTGTTATCTTCCCAAAAATAGTTGGTAATCATTTCCAGCCGTCGAACCGGAAACTGCAAATCGTCATCGAGCAATTCGAGCACCAACTCGGGAAGGGTAAGCAGCGACGGCCCGGCATCGAACCGAAATCCGGCAAAACGGCGTTCCGCAATTTTTCCACCTGCTCGGTCAGAAGCTTCAAATAATTGTACCGAATGTCCACGCCGTGCCATCCGAATGGCTGAAGCCAGTCCTGCAATTCCCGATCCGATGATGATTGTTCTGGTCATAGATCAATAAATTTATGCAAAACACCAAGGTTTGCAAAATTAATTCGTACTTTAATAAAACTTTTCCGACTTGATTTGTTTAAGTATGCGTGAAATAAATTAAACAAATGCAAAAAACAGCTCTCATCATTGGTACCGGACTTGGAGGATTGACGACTGCGCTGCGACTGGCAAGCCGCGGATGGCAAGTAGAAATGGTGGAAAAATACCATCGTGCCGGAGGTCGGCTCAACCTGCTTGAAAAAGACGGATTCAAGTTCGATATGGCTCCGACCTTTTTTAGCATGAGTTACGAGTTCAAGGAATTGGTTGACT
>DAOPZV010000338.1:0-2182 GCA_035353575.1 Prolixibacteraceae bacterium
TACAACAAAATTTTTGCTACCGAAGCCTGGCGTGGAATGCTGGGCATGGAAGCTGTTCCTGCCTTTTTGTTTCTGGCCGTTTTGTTTTTAATTCCTGAAAGTCCGCGCTGGCTGATCGTTTCAGGAAAAGAAGAACGGGCCACAGGCATTATGAACCGCATTTACGGAGCTTCTGAAGTTCCGGCGCAAATAAAGAATATTAAAGACCTGATTTCAGGAGAAGTAAAATCTGACTGGCGGATGCTATTTAAGCCCGGATTTCGGTTGGCACTTTTTATAGGTGTTGCGCTGGCCATTCTGGGGCAGTTTATGGGTGTAAATGCCGTATTGTACTATGGTCCAACCATCTTTAAGGAAAGCGGACTTTCGAGCGGTGATTCGCTGTTTTACCAGGTAATGGTCGGTTTGGTGAACATGCTCACTACCGTATTGGCGGTAATTATCATCGATAAAGTAGGCCGCAAACAACTGGTTTACTGGGGTGTTTCGGGAATGATCGTTACCCTGGTTTTAATCGGGTTGTATTTCACTTTTGGCGCGGCCTGGGCATTGTCGTCGATTTACCTGCTGATTTTCTTCCTGTTGTACATTTTTAGTTGCGCCATTTCCATTTGTGCGGTCATTTTCGTGTTGCTTTCCGAAATGTACCCGGTAAAAGTGCGCGGTGCGGCCATGTCAATTTCCGGTCTTTCACTCTGGATTGGCACTTATCTCATTGGCCAGTTGACACCGTGGATGCTGACCAACCTCACACCGGCCGGAACGTTCTGGTTATTTGCCGTGATGTGTGTGCCTTACATGCTGATTGTATGGAAGCTTTTGCCTGAAACAACGGGAAAATCGCTAGAAGAAATTGAGCTGATGTGGCAGAAGAAATAGATATTAGGTTCACAATTCTTAACTCGCTAGAAATAAGAGGCTGTATCAAAAGATCGAGGTGGGGTCTCTTATTTTTTTATTCATTCAGAACAATACGCGTTGGATGCGTATTTTTGCCTTAATCACTAAACCATGAGACAACAACTTTTTATTTCTATTGTATTCATATTCTTTTTCTTATCCTGTTCAATATCAAATGTTTCTTCGGAAAACAAGACCGATCTGAAATTTTTGCAGTTAAATGTTTGGATGGCTGGAACCAAAATCGAAAATGGAATCGACGCTATTGCCGACATAATAATCAACACCGATGCCGATTTGGTAACACTTAGCGAGGTAAATCCCCGTTTTATGGAATCGCTAACCTCATCACTTCAACAGAAAGGTGCTGTATTTCATTGTGTACCAAGTAACGACTGTGGAATACTAACGAAATACCCGATTCTTGAACAACAGTTTATTTATTCGCCCGAAAAAGGGTTTAATGGTGTGCTTAAAACAAGCATTGCCCTTCCTGAAAAGAAAGTTTGCCTTTATTCGGCCCATCTGGATTATCAGCACTATGGCGCATTTCTTCCAAGAGGATATGACGGACAGAGCTGGAAAAAAATGCCGGGTCCAATTGTTAACCCAACAGATGTATTAGCGTTTAACAACGAATCGAAGCGCGATGAACAAATCAAAGACCTTATAAGCGATGCCGCCAGCGAATCATCGAAAGGAAGTATTATCCTTATCGGAGGCGATTTTAACGAGCCATCACATCTCGATTGGGGAGAATCGACAAAGGATTTATTTGATCACCGGGGAGCAGTTATTCAGTGGCCGTGTACTTTAATGCTTCAAAATGCTGGTTTTGCTGATACGTACCGCGAGCTTTACCCAAATCCGGTTACTCATCCCGGGTTTACCTGGCCTGGCGACAACCCTTTGGTCGATGTAAAATCGCTATCGTGGGCTAAAGAAAGCGACGAGAGAGACCGCATCGATTTTATTTTTTATTTGAAAAAGCAAAAGCTTAAACTGGAAAGCGTTAGCATTGTAGGCCCAACTGGAACTATTTTAAGGGGAGAACGAAATTCTGATCCGACCAAAGATTCGGTATATACACCGCAAATACCCTGGCCATCGGATCACAAAGGGCTTCTGGCAATTTTTTCGTTGAAAAAATAGGCTATTCCTGGCCGCATATTCAATAATTACCAGAAAGAATTTAATTTATTCTTTCTGGTAATTTTGTTTTAAAACGTCAGGGGTGTTTCGGTTTTGTTCAATATTCTGTGTAATTTGGTTAAAAATTTGG
>DAOPZV010000339.1:0-2169 GCA_035353575.1 Prolixibacteraceae bacterium
CGCCTACAAACCTCAAAATGGTGAAGCCAATGCTCGTCCAGCGTCTGTTTTTGAAGAAGTGATGATCAACGAAATTATCCCGATGATCGATGCGAAATTCAGAACCGTTGCCGATCGCGAGCATCGCGCTATTGCCGGTTTGTCGATGGGTGCTAACCAAACCATGCGGATCATCATGAACAACCTCGACAAGTTCGCTTCGTATGGTGGTTTTAGCGGAACGTCCAATTATCCAAGTTCCGACGAAATTGATCCGGCAACATTTCTCGACGGAAAATTTAAAGATGGTGCCGCGCTTAATAAACAGCTAAAAGTTTTCTGGCTCGGTTTGGGAACCAAAGAACCCAAGCCATTCCCCGGTTCGGTAGGCGCTTTCCGCAAAATGATGGATAAGCAGGGAATTAAATACGTTTATTACGAGTCTCCGGAAACTGCTCACGAATGGCTGACCTGGCGCAGAGATCTTAATGAGTTTACACAACGGTTATTTAAATAAGAATGAATTGATTTAATTTAAATCTGGACTCACCCCCAACACACCTTCGGTGTTCTGCCCCCTCTCTTTACGAAGAGAGGGGGGAATACCGATTTATCGGGCTTGGGGTGAGTAAAATAAAGAAAGGCTATGAAAAGGATAACATTTTTAATTGCAGTATTTGCTTGGTTTGTTGCTTTGCAAAGTTTTGCGCAGCAGCTTTCGCCAGTAAAAGTTCAGAAAGGTTTGGTACAAGGAACTTTTGAAGACGGGTTGACCGTTTTTAAAGGAATTCCTTTTGCAGCAGCGCCGATAGGCGATTTGCGTTGGAAAGCTCCACAAGCTCCGGCTAAATGGAAAGGCGTGCGGCAGGCAACTAAATTTGCCCCGGCTGCCATGCAGGGTGGAAATCCTCCTTCAGGGAAAAGCGAAGATTGTTTGTACCTGAATATCTGGACTCCGGCAAAATCGGCGAAAGACAAAATTCCGGTCATGGTATATATTTATGGCGGAGGGTTTGCCGGCGGAAGTACTTCCGAATCTTGGATCAGCGGCGAGAAGTTGGCTAAGAAAGGAGTTGTACTGGTAAGTATTGCCTATCGTGTCAATCAGTTCGGATTTTTGGCACATCCTGAATTAAGCGCCGAAAGTCCCAATCACGTTTCAGGAAATTACGGAATCCTCGACCAGATAGCCGCCCTGAAATGGATACAAAAGAACATTGCGGCTTTTGGTGGCGACCCATCCAAGGTAACCATTTTCGGCGAGTCTGCCGGAGCCATTTCGGTGAGCATGTTGTGCGCTTCGCCGCTGGCAAAAGGTTTATTCAGCGGTGCTATTTCGCAAAGTGGCGGCTCGTTCGGGCCTACCCGCCCAACAACTTTCCCGGGCGAGAACATGAAAACGCTGAAACAGGCCGAAGAAAGCGGCAAAACGTATGTGCAAAAAGCAGGCGTTTCGTCGATTGCCGAGCTACGTAAAATTGAAGCAGAAAAATTACCTTCCGGTTTTGGGATGCCCGGTGGCTGGCCAATCACCGATGGATACGTGATTCCCGACGATCAGCACCGGCTTTATGAAGCAGGCAAATACAACGATGTGGCGGTTCTTATTGGCTACAACTCCGACGAAGGCGCCAGTTTTTCGCGCGAGAAAACTCCTGAAGAGTACATGGCCGGTGTAAAAGCGCGCTACGGAAAGTTCGCCGACGAGTTGATTAAGGCTTATCCGGCTGGTACAAACTCGGTTCCGAAAACTGCACGCGACCTGGCCCGCGACGCCGCCTTTGGCTGGCAAACCTGGGCTTGGGCAAATCTTCAGTCGAAAACCGGAAAATCGAAAGTGTATTATTATTATTTCGATCAGCACCCCGACTATCCGAAAGATTCGCCAAAGTATGGTTATGGTTCACCTCATGCGCAGGATGTTTCGTACGTTTTTCAGCATTTAGACACCAAAAATCCGGAAACGACGAAGTCTGATCTGGAGATTTCTGAAGCCATGTCAACCTATTGGACCAACTTCGCCAAGTTTGGCAATCCAAACGGGAATGGAGTTCCTGAGTGGCCAGCTTTCAGCCAAGCTAATCCGAAAGTGATGTATTTCAGCCAGAAACCTTTCGTAGGACCAGTGCCAAGCGCCGAATCGCTGAAAGTTCTGGATAAATATTTCGAATGGAGACGTTCGCCGGAAGG
>DAOPZV010000340.1:0-2137 GCA_035353575.1 Prolixibacteraceae bacterium
GAGGAGTTAAAAGCCATATTTGTATTTTTTAAGATACTGGCCTGCTCCTCAAAAGTGCAGGCTTTTTTATTAAAAAGAAAATTTGAAATGAATAGTATAATGTTAACAAATTGGTGGTGGCGCAGAAACTTTTCACAGAACCGTGGAGGGATTTAGCGCTATGACTCAACTTGAGACAACAAAAAAAAAGCGGCTTATCGGAACACGGTAAGCCGCTTTTTTATTTCAGCACAACTTAAAATATTTGAAAACACGATATGGAAAAAATTAAAGTCAACGTCAGCGTAAAGAAAATTCTGGGCGACATTCTCACCCCGGTAAGCGTTTACATGAAATTTCGCGAGCTCTTCCCCAAAACCATTTTGCTTGAAAGCTCCGATTATCATGGCAACGAGAATGCCTATTCGTTTGTGTGCATCAAGCCACTGGCTTGTTTTACAGCCAACGAAGGTGAAATTGCCATCGATTGCATTGGCCGCCCGAAAGAACAATTTCAGGTGAGCAAAACAAATTCAGTCGATCAGCAGCTCGATCAGTTTTTTAAGGCTTTCGAGTTGAGTGGCGATGTGAAGGAAGCCCCGGCAAACGGCCTGTTTGGCTACCTCAGCTACGACGGAATCCGCTATTTCGAGAAGATTGAAATCAAGGCTGAAAAGAAGGATGCGTATGCCATTCCTGAAGTTCGCTACTGTTTCTACAAGTACATTGTGGCCATCGACCACCACAAAAACCTGATTTATTTGGTTGAAAACCTGATCGAAGGCGAGCAGGCCGAAATGGGACAAATTGAGTCACTGCTGCGGAATCTCACTTTCCCGTCAACTACTTTTACACCGCTGGGCGACGAAGTTTCGAACATTACCGACGAGCAATACAAATACATGGTTGCTAAAGGAAAAGAGCATTGCTTCCGGGGCGACGTGTTCCAGATTGTGCTGTCGCGCCAGTTCTCGCAGGGCTTTTCGGGCGATGATTTCCATTTGTACCGTGCGTTGCGTACCGTGAATCCATCGCCGTACCTGTTTTTCTTTGATTACGGTGACTACCGCATTTTTGGGTCAAGCCCTGAAGCATCGTTGCGCGTGAAGAAAGGTCGCGCCATCATTAATCCGATTGCCGGAACTTTCCGCCGCACCGGAAACGACGACGATGACCGCAAACTTGCTGAAAAACTGTGTGCCGATCCGAAGGAAAATGCGGAACATGTGATGTTAGTCGATCTGGCTCGCAACGATTTGAGCCGTAACGCCAGCGATGTGGTGGTGGATAGCTTCCGCGAGGTGCAATACTTCTCGCATGTGATTCACCTGGTTTCCGAAGTTTCAGGGAAACTACCCGAAGACGCCAATTTGGTCACTGTTATGGGCAATTCGTTTCCGGCCGGAACGCTTTCAGGAGCGCCTAAACACATGGCTATGCAACTCATCGACCGGTACGAAAACCAGCGCCGTAGCTATTACGGCGGGGCAATCGGGTACATCGGTTTCGACAAAACCCTGAACCACGCCATCATGATTCGCTCTTTCCTGAGTAAAAACAACCGTTTGTTTTACCAGGCAGGCGCAGGCATCGTGGCTTCGTCGAACGAAGAAAGCGAACTTCAGGAAGTGAACAACAAACTGGCAGCCTTGAAAAAAGCCATCGAGATAGCAAAAGAAATCAGTTAGCAGTCGCAGTTTTCAGTCGCAGTTAACCGAAAAATCAGTCATTCAGTAATTCAATCCTTCAAAAATGAAAATAGTAGTCATAGATAATTACGATTCGTTTACCTACAACCTGGTTCACGCCATCAAAAAAATTTCGGGCGAGCCGGTTGATGTGGTTCGCAACGACGAACTGGAGCTTTCCGATCTGGAGAAATACGACAAAATCGTGCTTTCGCCGGGTCCCGGTATTCCTGAGGAAGCCGGACTTTTGCTCCCTATTATTCGCGAATATGCGCCGAAAAAAAGCATGCTGGGTGTTTGTCTGGGTCATCAGGCCATTGGCGAAGCTTTTGGCGGAACACTGACCAACATGAACAACGTGCTGCATGGCATTGCCACACCGGTTACAAAAACCGAGGTTGAAACCGTTCTTTTTGACGGTTTGCCCGAAACATTCATGGTTGGGCGCTACCATTCGTGGATAGTTAATC
>DAOPZV010000341.1:0-2100 GCA_035353575.1 Prolixibacteraceae bacterium
TTTACCAAATAACAGCTCGTTCGTTGGTTTTCAGAAACATGTAATCTCCGTCTTTTGCATTAAATGCTTGATAAAATTCGGGTAAATTACGCAACGGTCCCAAAACTCTGAATCGTCCTAAAGAGTGAACGTCTTCTTTTGTCCTCCTGATTATTTCTTTGTCCCGGATATTCTGTGCCCATAAATGCGCATAAGCCAAAAAGAATCGTTGATTAGGTGTGAATCCATCGATCGGTTTTTCGTTACCAGTAAGTACCTTTTGAAGCGCATTATAAGCAATATTTAAACCACCCAGGTCGGCAATATTTTCACCCAGCGACAATTGTCCATTTGCTTTCATGGTATCAATCACAGTATAATTGTCGAACTGATTTACCAGAACCTGTGCTCTCTCTTTGAAACGCTTGGAATCTTCGGCTGTCCACCATTCCGAGAGATTTCCCACTTTATCGTACAAGCGCCCCTGATCATCAAATCCGTGCGTCATTTCATGACCAATCACAACCCCAATGGCACCGTAATTCACAGCATCATCTCCATCAACATAAAAGAATGGTGGTTGAAGAATAGCTGCCGGGAACACAATCTCATTTGCAGTCGGTTCATAATAGGCATTTACAGTTTGCGGAGACATTAGCCATTGTGTCTTATCTACTGGTTTATTCACCTTTCCAAGCATAAAATTGAAGTCAAACTGCCTGGCCTGAAGAACATTCCCGATGTACGATTTATTCGAAACTGCCAATCCTGAATAGTCACGCCATTTATCTGGATATCCAACTTTCACAGTGATTGCGTCAAGTTTTTCGAGCGCTTTGGCTTTAGTTTCTTCGCTCATCCAGGCTAACTGTTTGATTCGTTCGCCAAGTGATTTGCGGAGATTACCAACCAGTTCAATCATTCGCTTTTTCGATTCAGCCGGAAAATATTTTTCGACATACATTTGGCCAAGCGCTTCACTTAATGCTCCGTTGGTGGCTCCCTGTACCCTTTTCCATCGTGGGCGCTGAGCAACTTGCCCGGTCAATGTTCTTCCAAAAAAACTGAAGTTTTCGTTTACAAAAGCACTCGACAAATATGAGCTTGTGCTTCTTAAAACTTGCCATTCCAGATATGCTTTCCAGGTATCCAATGGAATTTCGTTTACCATTTTACCGAGCTCAGTAAAGAAATCGGGTTGGCAAACGATAAATTCGCCCGGATCACTTAAACCCAGATCTGCGAACTGAGTCTTCCAGTTAATTTCCGAAGATATTTTCTGCAATGCATCAACATTCATCTTGTGGTAGGTGCTGTTCGGATCGCGCATTTCGAGCCTTGTCATCGATTTTGAGGCCAGCCTGTTTTCCAGGTTATAAACTAATCCGACATTTGTTTTTGCTACACTAGCATTGTACCCGGCCAGCGCAAACATTTTTGCAAGGTGGTCTTTATATGCCTCCTGAATTTTTTTGCTTTGCTCGTCACTTTTCATATAATAATCCCGATCAGGCATTCCCAGACCACCCTGGCGCAAATAAGCAACCACCATTTGTGAGTTCTTCTGATCGGCTTCAGAATAAATAACATACATTGGCGACACTCCTTTTTTATGCAAGTCGGCAACCAAGGTCATCAGCTGTTGCTTATTCCGGATACTTTTGATTTGATCTAACATCGGTTTGATACCAGTGATTCCTTCAGCCTCGATCTTCACAGTGTCCATCCCCGTATTGTAAAAATCGCCTATTTTTTGGCCGATCGATCCTGGAACCTGCTTCGTTTTTGAAATTTGCTCAATAAGTTTTTGTACCTGAACTTCTCCCGTATCGGCAAGTAAATCGAATGAACCAAACCGACTTTTTTCGTTCGGAATAGGGAAACGCTTTTTCCAGCCACCGTTGGCGTAATTGTCAAAATCTGCTACAGGACTAACCGACGTATCCATATCAGCAGGATCAATAGCTTTCATGCCTTGCTTCGAGCTTGTAAGCGACATGCAAACCGAAAGTAAAATAATTAAAACCAGATAGTTAAATCTTCTCATATTCAAAATATAAATAATTAATTTTCAGCCAGGTGAATAGTATTAATTTGTATCGAAATTGCAAAAAGATTACA
>DAOPZV010000342.1:0-2097 GCA_035353575.1 Prolixibacteraceae bacterium
GCCGGACGATTGCTGCTCACAGCCTCGTCGGAAGAACTGACCGCGATGATTGAACACTACGCTGACCAAAAGCGGTTTATCGATTGGGAAGACCAACCCGCCATGCTCAAATTAACCCGGACCAATTAAAACAATCGCCATGAAAATTCTTCGATATAAAAAACAACTTATCCTGATTCCACACCTCATCTTCTGGTTTGTTTCGTTCAATTTCTGGTATGTAATTTTAAACCCTGGGGTGGAATCTACCGGCGTAATTCAGGATTTGGAAGTTGGTTGGGACTGGATTCTGATGATCAATTCGATTTTCCTTATTTATTGCGCTCTTCCTTTAATTTGGGTTGCAAAAAAAGCCCGACTTTGGTTAAAAATTATATTCTCGGTTTTGTTCCTCATCCCGATTGGCTATGTAATTATTCAGACCGTACAACCCGATGGAAACAAGGACAATGTAATGGTTTTCGTGGAATACTTTGTAAAAAATTTCATGTATGTGGTCGTTTTCCATTTAAGTATCATGGGAGCCGTTTATTTTAACCTGAAGTTTTTATTGGTACGGTACCTCAATAAAAGTCAATTTCTGAAATACATTACCTGCGTAATTGCCTTAGTTTTTGGAACAGCTGTCCTGAATTACTCGATATTCAACTACTTCATCGACAAACTTTTCCCGAGCCTGTACTACATTTCGTACTTCAAAATCTGGGAGCTGATTCTCATTGTAAAAATCTACATGGTTACTTCAATCCTGGTATTTCTGTTTGTTCAATATTTCGAAATGTTAATTGCCAGGCGCGATGCCGCCCGCAACGAACTGTCGGCGCTGAAAGCCCAAATTAACCCGCATTTCCTGTTCAATAACCTGAACACCATTTATTCGATGGCTTCGCAGAAAGACGAGCGAACTCCTGAAACTATACTGAAATTATCTGATTTTCTGCGCTATATTCTTTACGACACTGCAGGCGAAACCATTCCTCTGCAAAAAGAAGTTGAAATCATTGAAACATATATCAGCCTTCAGAAGGAGCGTATAAATCCTGAAATAACCAGCGTAGAATTTGAACCCAAAGGCGATTTTTCTGAAGTGAGAATAGCACCACTTCTATTGCTTCCGTTAGTGGAAAACTGCTTCAAGCACGGCATTGGAAAAAGTAAAGGCAAAATAAAAATACAGATTGAGCTTGAAGACAAAAATCTTCGCTTCTGCACGTTCAATACCGTGGCCTTGCGCGAAACAAGCAACGAAAATGGTGGAATTGGAATCGCTAATGTTGAAAAACGTCTGAACCTGATTTATCCTGACCAACATTCATTTGAATTTCAGGAAGAAGATGGAATATTTAAACTGGAAATGAGAATACAACTCGCGTAATTGCATTAGTGATCGGGTGACTTCGAGTCACCCGATCACTAAACTTTTAACGACCAGATCCTTGAAAGAACTGACAAACACTGTTTACCGGACACTCCAAACATTTTGGGTTGCTCGGGCGGCAAATTTCGCGGCCCAGAAAAGAAATGGCCATGCCACATTCGTTCCAATGTTCAGAAGGAATAACAGCCATGATTTTTTTCTCTATTTTTTCGGGTTTTGCAGCATCGGCTTCGTCGGCAATTCCAAGTCGTGGAGCCACACGCAAAACGTGCAAATCGACAATAATGCCCTCGGCCGGATCGCCCGATTCGCGAATAATGACATTAGCCGACTTTCGCCCAAGTCCGGGCAGTTTGGTGAGCTGGTCCATCGTTCGCGGAATATTTTCATCGCTGCCAATGGTTTGCGCCAACTTGATGAGCCATTTGGCTTTGTTGCCCCAGTTGCGCACCGAACCAATGATTTGTTGCAAATCAGCTTCCGTGGCATTCGAAAGCGCACTCATGCCTGGATAAGCAGCAAAAAATTTAGGCGCAAGTTCGTTGATGTGTTTATCGGAGTCCTGTGCCGAAAGAATAACCATAACGACCAATTGGTATCGGCTTTGGTAATCGAGCGGATGCTTTCGTTTTCCGTATTGTTGAAATAAAGGCTGAAAAGCCTGGGTCCAGTTTGTTTCCATGATTCGATTGTTTTAATTTCATCAAAATTAATGGTTC
>DAOPZV010000343.1:0-2096 GCA_035353575.1 Prolixibacteraceae bacterium
AAAAAGACATTGACTAATACAGAAAACCCTGTTTGGAGAAATACCAGACAGGGTTTTCTGTATTTTACTGAAGGAGTCACAGGTAAATGAATACAACCGAAAAAAAAAGTGTTAATTCGACTTTTTCTTCGATTCTTGTAAGTGAAATCATCATTTTGCTCGTCTATATTCTGTATTTTGCAGCAAACCCATTAATCTATAAACCACAAATATGAAACAAATAACATTTTTCGTGCTGATGCTCATCAGTATAGCGCTATCGGCACAAAATGACTGGGAAAACGAACAGGTAATTGGCCGCAATAAAATGCCTGCCCGTGCCACTTCGTATTCATTTCCTTCCGAAGAATTAGCCTTGAAAGGCGATCGTTCGCAAGCCCGCATCCTTTCGTTAAACGGCGAATGGCAGTTTCACTTCGAAGCTGACTCTAAAAACCGTCCGCTCGATTTTTATTCCGGCGAAAATAAAGTGTCCGGATGGGACAAAATTGAAGTGCCTTCGTGCTGGGAAATGAAAGGTTACGGAACACCAATTTACACCAATTCGACCTATCCGTTCCCCAATCGCCCTCCATTTATCACCCGCACCAATCCTGTGGGTTCGTATTTCAGAACCTTCGAAGTCCCGGCAGATTGGGACGGAAAGCAAATCATTCTGCACTTTGGTGGTGTTAGCTCAGCATTTTATGTGTGGGTAAACGGGCAAATGGTTGGTTATAGCGAAGACAGTTGCCTGCCTGCCGAATTTGATATTACCGAGAAGGTTCAGAAAGGGAAAAACACTGTTGCTGTGCAGGTTTTTCGCTGGTCGGATGGCAGTTATCTCGAAGACCAGGACCACTGGCGCATGAGCGGCATACAACGCGAAGTGCTGTTGCTGGCCCAGCCACGGGTAGCGCTGAACGACTTTTTTGTCAAGACTAAATTCGACGAAAATTTGGAAGATGCCTTGTTGCAGATTCGTCCGAAAGTGACCATGAAAGACAGCATCAACATTGAAGGCTGGACAGTTGAAGCCATGCTTTATAGTCCTACCGACAAACCCAAACTTACACAACCGCTGAAAATTGATTTGAGCAAAATCGTTTACGAAGAATATCCGCAACGCGACAATGTGAATTTTGCGCTTCTGGAAACAAAAATAGAATCACCCCAAAAATGGTCGGCCGAACTGCCGGTTTTGTACACACTTGTTTTAAGTCTGAAAGATAACAATGGCGTGGTTCTGGAATCGAGAAGCTGCAAGGTTGGATTCCGCGACATCCACATTCAGGATGGCGTATTTTTAGTGAACGGCAAACCGGTAAAATTGTACGGAGTGAACCGCCACGACCATAGCGAAACCGGCGGGAAAACCGTAACCCACGACGACATGCTGAAAGACGTTTTGCTGATGAAACAGCACAACCTGAATGCAGTGCGCACCTGCCATTACCCGAACGATCCGTATTTCTACGAATTGTGCGACAAATATGGTTTGTATGTGATGGACGAAGCGAACATCGAAACGCACCATGCTTCAGGCTATTTAACCAATCAGCCTCAATGGCATATTGCTTATGCTGATCGAGTTATCCGAATGGTTGAACGCGATAAGAACCATGCCTCCATTATATCCTGGTCGCTGGGTAATGAGTCGGGAACCGGGCCAAATCACGCCGCTGCTGCCGGGTGGGTAAAAGATTTTGATCCAACTCGCCCTATTCATTACGAAGGAGCCCAAGGCGACCCGAACAACAAAGATTACAAAGCCTATGGCTCGCCCGAATACCATAAAAATCCATATTTGGCAAATCCGGATGATACCTGGTACGTGGATATGGTTAGCCGCATGTACCCAACCATCGATCAGCTGAAAGGCTTGTCGGAAAGTCCGTACATCAAGCGCCCGATTGTGATGTGCGAATATGCCCACTCGATGGGAAATTCAACTGGGAACCTGATGGAATACTGGAATGTGATCCATAGCAAAAAGAATCTGATGGGCGGTTTTATCTGGGACTGGATTGATCAGGGCGTTTCGCGCACCGACGACAAAGGCCGCAAATGGTGGGCTTATGGCGGCGATTACGGTGACCAACCTAACGATGCCAATT
>DAOPZV010000344.1:0-2094 GCA_035353575.1 Prolixibacteraceae bacterium
AGCGGACGGCATTCGTGCAGCAAAAGCCCTTCCGTAGTAATGTTTTCGGCAAATTCGCCCCAAGTAATAGTGCGCTTGGCTTCCGCAGAAAATTTGGCAATGCTTTCGGCGGCCAGCATACTCACCTGCCGGTGCCATTTGCCCGAATGTGCATCGCCAACAACCCCAATTTCAGTGAGCTGAATCTGTTCAACAGGCTTTTTTACGGTGCCTTTTTTTTCGGAAGTATTTACGGAAAGAACCTTGATTTTCATTTGCTAGCAGTACATATCGTGATTTCCTTTTTTAACTTTTTCGAGCAACATGATGGCGCGTTCGCGGGCAATTCCGTGCATGTCGTTAATGACGTCTTCGATCAGCCCTTCACCAATCAGCTTGGTTTCGTATGAGGCGTAATCCATCAGGTACTCCTGAAAAGTAGAAACAGCATTGGGATTGCAATGGTTTTTGATATCGCCGGGTTTAGCGCGGTCCATGAAATCCTGACCGGTGCGACCCAGCCGGTAACAGCCTGTACAAAATGACGGAATGTAGCCCATTTCAGCCACGTCGCGGATCACTTCGTCGAGCGGACGGTGGTCGCCCAGGCAGAACTGGCTTCCGTCGTCTTCGTGCAGCGAATCGGTGTAACCGCCCGGATTGGTGCGGCTTCCGGCCGAAATTTGTGAAACGCCCAGCGCAAACGTGTCGCGGCGCATGTGCGCTGTTTCGCGGGTCGACATGATGATGCCGGTGTATGGAACTGCAAGCCGAAGAATAGCGACAATTTTCCGAAAATCGAGATCGGAAACAGCGTGTGGCGGGTGCAAAGCAACATCCGATCCGGTAGCTGGCTCAATGCGCGGAACGCTGATGGTATGCGGGCCAACGCCAAAAACGCGCTCCAACTCCTGAATGTGCTGCATCATAGCCAGCAACTCGAAGCGAAAATCAAACAGTCCGAACAGCACGCCAATGCCTACATCGTCAATCCCGGCTTCCATCGCGCGGTGAAAAGCGGTGACACGGTAATCGTAGTCGGCTTTCTTTCCGGCGAGATGTACATTATGATAGGTTTTAAGGTGGTATGTTTCCTGGAAAAGCTGAAATGTTCCTATTTTGGCGTCTTTCAATAATTTGAATTCTGGAAGATCGAGCGGCGCAATGTTCACATTTACGCGGCGAATCTCTCCGTTGCCAACTTTCGCATCGTAAATGGTTGCAATAGAATCCAAAACATATTGAAACCCTTGTTTGGGGTATGATTCTCCGGCTACCATCAACACGCGTTTATGCCCCTGATTGACCAGAATTTCAGTTTCGCGCCTGATCTCGTCCTGAGAAAGAGAGCGACGGACAACCGCTTTGTTCTTTGCCCGGAAAGCGCAATAGGTGCACTCGTTGGCACACAGGTTGGAGATATACAATGGCGCAAAAATAACCAACCGCTTTCCGTATATTTTTTCCTTGATAATGTTGGCTTCCTCGAAAAGCTCGAACAATTGCATCGGATCGCTGATATTCGAAAGAACGGCAACGTCTTCGATATTCAGTCCCTTCATTTCCTTCGCCTTGTCGAGCACAGCGCGAACTTTGGCGGGCTCGGGTCGCTTGTTCTCTTCAAGAATCCGGGCAATTTCCGATTCGTTAATAAAAGCTGACATATTATTTGAATTCAAAATTTTAGATCAAAGGTACTACTCCCACTCCAAAAATGGATGATTAATGATATACTTGTGGCATCTTTTTATCACACTCAACCTTTATGCCTGAATATTCGATTCATCTGCTGTCGATTGTAAGTGTTACGGTGCTTAGCCTCGCTGTAACCGTTTGGTATAGCTGGCTAACGTATAAGCAAAAGATAAAACCAGCGTTGGCCATGTGGATTTTCTTTACCATTGCGGTAGCTATTAGCTTGGCCACTTACCTGAAATCAGGAAAATTCAGCCTGCTCGACAATATCCTGAATACAGTAGATTTGATCCAGGTTTCGGCAATTTCGGTGATGATTTGGTTGTACGGCGATCACACTTCGCGATTGACGCGCTTCGACAAAGGCTGTCTCATCGCGGTTTCCATTATTTTGGCATTCTGGCTCGTTTCGAAGAATCA
>DAOPZV010000345.1:0-2092 GCA_035353575.1 Prolixibacteraceae bacterium
ACATTGGGCGGTTTTATATTTCGGCCGATTACGTGTATGGTTCGGGAATGGAGATCCTCCGGAAAGTATTTGGCAATTCAACCGGAGACCTGAGTTACAACCGCGTTGATGCAGCAGTTACCTATCGTTTCACGCCTAAACACTTTTCCGGCGAATTTGGAATATCGGTAATAAACCTTCTTGATACGCAAAATCTGAAGTACAATAATCTGAAAAACATACAATTGACTCCTGAGTTGGGGGATGTGCGTGTTTACACCGATGCTGCCAGGTTTACGCCAACCATATTCCTGAAACTGGTATTTTAGTTTCGGCAGGAGTTTTTCCCAAACTACAAACTTACGCCTGAAACTGGTAGTTATTTCGATTTTGAAAACCGCATTAATGCAGAAGCGTGTGGCTCGAGTTGAGCTGAAAATTTATCGGTTACCGTTCCTTTGTTTTCTTTGGTCCAAAGGTCTTTCACTTTGTAACTTCCAGTTGCCCCTAAATCAGCTAATGAAACTGAAATATCAGCTTTCCCGTCGTCGTTAATGTTAAAGAAGGCTACATATTTATCCTCGGTACCTGGAACATCAGCAGTCCAAACAATCAAGCCGTTTTCAGCCTTTAGTTGCTTGTTGTTCGCGCTGTTTTGATTTACCGCCAGAACTTCGTCGTTGGTAAGGAGCGAAAGTGTGAATTCGTCGTTTGTGGGCAAATCGCCTCCAAACATGAGCGGCGACCTGAACATACACCACAGGTTCATCAACGTATATTGTTCAGGTTTGGTGAATCCGGTCATGCGATCGGTACCACGCTCGGCGCGCAGGGCAATATGCCCAAGTGGAAGCATATCTGCGTCGGGCCAGTGACCTTCGCCAACATATGGAGCCCAATTGGCACAACGCTTAAACTGAGGTGCGAGCATTTTCCAGTTGTCCCAGAAATCGTCGCAAATACGCCACATATTCGCGTGATTCATTACATGTTTAGCCCGTTTTAAAGGCGTTGCCCCCGGAGAAGTAGAGAAAACCATCGGGCGGCCGGTTTGGTCAATTGCTTTGCGAATCATTGCAATTTCGCCGTGGTGATACGGGCGCGATAAATCGTCAACCTTCACATAGTCAACCCCCCACGAAGCGTATAATTTAAAAATAGAGTTGTAGTAATCCTGAGCTCCGGCTTTCAGTGTATCAATTGTTTTCATGTCGCGCAGCCATCCGCACTGCAACGAATCAGAAAAAATATCTTTTGCCGAATATTTGCTGTCTTTGATTGGGCAGTTCTTCTTTATTGCTTCAACCGGAATTCCGCGCATCAGATGAATGCCAAATTTCAAGCCTTTGGAATGAACGTAATCGGCCAGCGATTTGAATCCATTACCGTTGGCAGCCGAAGGGAAACGGTTTACAGCCGGGGTGAAACGGCCATATTCGTCCATTGTATAAATGGCATTTTTTTCATTGTATCCGCCAGCTTTGTCGTTTTCAATATACCAGCGAATGTCAACAACAATGTATTCCCATCCATGCGATTTAAGTTTCTCAGCCATGTAGTCGGCATTGGCTTTTACTTCGGTTTCGGTCACTGTTGGCCCGTAACAATCCCAGCTGTTCCATCCCATAGGTGGCGTTTTTGCGTAATTCCAGAATTGAGTATTGGGTTTTTCTGCAACGGTTTTTGCTTGTTTCCCGGCGCATGAAGCAATCAACAGGAGAAAAATCAGCGGCGGAAATAATCTTATTTTTTTCATAAAGTTAGTTTTTAGCGGTAATCTCAAAAGTGTAAAAATAACATTTATACAGAAAACCGTTCAGGGGATGTGAAAATGTTTTGCTCCTTTGGTCGGCCAAAAAACGAAAAGAGGCAACCAACCCGGCTGCCTCTTATTTTTTACTCGATTTTTCGATCAGATTTTAACAAAAAGTTCGCTTTTGTCACGCCGAACCTTTGCTTTTCCAGCCAGATAATCGTTTTGTTCGTCGCGATAGCCCAATGCAAGGATAACGGTACTTCTCAGTCCTTTTTCGGTAAGGCCAAGGGCGGCATCCAAAGCATCCGGATCGAAACCTTCCATCGGAGTTGCATCCACCTGCTCGTCGGCAGCGGC
>DAOPZV010000346.1:0-2084 GCA_035353575.1 Prolixibacteraceae bacterium
ACCTCAATGTACAATGCGTTTCCAACAATAATCCGTTCACCTACAATTTTAATCTTAATTTTAAAGTCGGTTTGATTGTTGAAGATTTTGAATCGGGTAACTTTACTCATTTTGCCTGGACTCAGGGCGGAAATCAACCCTGGACTGTTACAGATGTCGCTCCTTTTGAAGGCGTCTATAGCGCCAAATCCGGAACTATTACCAACAACCAAAATTCTACACTTTCGTTACAAATGGACGTTTCCAATGCCGATAGCATCTCTTTCTATTTAAAAACTTCTTCCGAAAGCGGCTGGGATTATCTTAAATTTTATATTGATGATGCCAGTGTCGGACAGTGGTCGGGCGAAACCGTATGGACACAAGCCGCATTTCCTGTTACCGCAGGCAGCCATACTTTTAAATGGGAATACATGAAGGATCAAAGCGTTTCGAATGGAAGTGATTGTGCTTGGATCGATTATATTTTGTTCCCGGCTTCAGCCCCGGCAGGACAAACCGTGAGCGGTATGGTTACTTATGCCAACACGGCGAATACGGCACTGAACGGAATCACCATCAATCTGAAAAATTCATCGGGAAATACCATTGCAACAACCACAACCGATGCCAGTGGCAATTATTCATTTACGGGTGTTGCCGCAGGAAACTATACTTTTGAGGTAACTACTACTAAACCCTGGAACGGCGTTTCGGCTACCGATGTATTGCTTTATCGCAAACACATTGCCAACATCACCCCGCTTACAGGTATTTACCTTGCTTCGGGCGATGTAAATGCTTCGGGAAGCCTCACGGCTAACGATGTCCTTTTCATCCGCAAACGTATTGCCGCGGTTATTAATTCATTTCCTGTTGGCGACTGGATGTTCAATAATGTTGCTTTCACCGTAGGCAGCAGCAATGAAATTCAAAATTTCAACGGTATTGTTTATGGCGATGCCAACGGTTCATACGTTCCAAATGCTCAGCTTGGCGGAAAATAGTTTAATTCATTCCATTGGGTTGATTGTTCAGCCCAATGGAATTATTTTTAACGCCTGAAAAAAAGATATTATCTTTACAAAAGAAACTCTTGATAAACAGAATAAATAAAAATTAAAATAAATTACTCATCATTAACTTAATAACACAAATTATGAAAAAATTAAAAGCAACCTTCCTTTTGGTGATGATCTTGCTTTTGAGTTCTTCAATAATCTATGCCCAACAAGCGGTTAAGAAGAACAAAAAAGCGCCACCCAAAAGAATCACCGTAGATACCCGGGTGGATAACATGGCCTATTGGAAAAATATGGCACGTTTAGGATTAGTTCCCGTAACTCCGGAAATGAGAGTCGAACCTGCTACATATACCGGAAGTAAGATCAAAGCAAAATCGGTATTGTTTGATGATTCCCCCGATGTGCCTTTGACAACCGTAAATTCAACACAGAGCGAAAACTCAGTTTTTGTTGATCCTAACGATAAAAATCATGCACTCAATTCCAACAATTCCACCCAAAATCCTGTAGGTAGTCTTTATGGCGCCAACGATTTCTTTACCTTCGATGGCGGAGAAACCTGGGGTGGAGAAGTACAGGGAGCCGGTGGTGGCAATTCGGGCGACCCGACAACAGCCATCAGCAATACCGGAAGAATGTACGTTGGATATATTAGCAACAATTCTGGACAAGGTATTTCTTATTCTACTAATGGTGGACAAACCTGGACAGCCAAACAGGTGGCTCCCAATCCCGGCAGCATGCTCGATAAAAACCACCTGTGGATTGACAACAGCACTTCAAGCCCTTACGACGGACGGCTGTATGATGCTTGGACTGCCTTTGGCGGACCAAACAACAATCAAATTGAAGTAAGCCATTCAAGCGATGGTGGGTTAACCTGGTCAACGGGGGTAAACGTCAGCGCTGCCGTTAATGCCGGTAGCCATAATCAGGGTGTAAACCTTCATACCGGACCTAACGGCGAAGTATACGCTATCTGGGCTATTTACGATTCATGGCCTTCCGACGAAACAGCCATTGGCTTTGCAAAATCAATGGATGGCGGTGTTACATTTGGTCCTGCCCATCGTATTGTTA
>DAOPZV010000347.1:0-2083 GCA_035353575.1 Prolixibacteraceae bacterium
CGCCGCGAAAACCTGTTGGGCGTTAACCAGTTCCCGAACTTCACCGAAAAAGTGGAAGGCGAATTGGATGCTGCTGTTTTTGCTCCGGTTGACTTAACTGCCGAAGGTGCCGAAATCGAAACCTTGAAGCCCTACCGTGGAGCTCAGGCATTCGAAGCGCTTCGTTACAAGACCGATGTTTACGCTAAAAACAACAAACGTCCGCTGGCTTTCATGTTAACCATTGGTAACCTGGCCATGCGCAAAGCACGCGCTCAGTTTGCCTGCAACTTCTTCGCTGTTGCCGGTTTCGATGTACTCGACAACAACGGTTTCAAAACAGTGGAAGAAGGTGTTGAAGCTGCTCAAAAAGCCGGTGCCGCTATCGTGGTAATCTGTAGTTCGGACGACGAATATGCAGAATTTGCTCCAGCCGCATTCGAAGCCCTTGGCGGAAAAGCCATCTTCGTAGTTGCCGGTGCTCCTGCCTGTACTGATGATTTGAAAGCCAAAGGCATCACCAACTTCATCAGCGTAAAAAGCAACTTGCTTCAGGAACTGAAAGCTTACCAGTCAACATTGGGAATTTAAATACGGACACAAGTATCAGGATATAAGTATCAAGACAAAAAACCGGATGCACAATTACAAGGATTTGAAAATATGGCAAAAGAGTAGGGAGATTGTTAAAGAAGTTTATGCTTTGACGACCAAATTTCCTGCAAAAGAGCAATTCGGCATTACTGCCCAATTGTGTCGCGCCGTAGTTTCAATACCTTCAAATATTGCAGAAGGAGCTGGCCGGGAATCAGAAAAAGAGTTTGCCCACTTTTTGGCAATTGCCAATGGTTCGGCATTCGAAGTAGAAACCCAGCTTTATTTGTGTTTTGATCTCAATTACATTTCAGAAGCTGAACTCAACGATTTTCTGAACAAAATTCAGGAGATACAACGGATGATTTTTCGCTTCAAACAACAATTGAAAATCTCTTGATACTTGATACTTGAATCTTGATACTAAAATTCAAAAACATGAAGCCAAATTTTAAAGATATAAACATCAAAGCAGCGGCGCCGCAGCAGGATACTGCCGCATGGGCTGCTAAAAACCAGATTGAAAAGAACTGGATCACTCCGGAGCAGATTCCGGTGAAACCGGTTTACACCAAAGAGGACCTCGAAGGCATGGAACACCTGAACTATGCTGCCGGTGTGGCTCCTTACCTGCGTGGACCGTACTCGGTGATGTACGCCATGCAACCCTGGACTGTGCGTCAGTACGCCGGGTTCTCAACTGCTGAAGAATCAAACGCGTTCTATCGCCGTAACCTGGCTGCAGGTCAGAAAGGTTTGTCGGTGGCATTCGACTTAGCTACTCACCGCGGATACGACTCTGACCACCCTCGCGTGGTTGGCGACGTTGGTAAAGCCGGTGTGGCTATCGACTCGATTTTGGATATGAAAATCCTGTTCGACCAGATTCCATTGGATAAAATGTCGGTTTCGATGACCATGAACGGTGCCGTATTGCCAGTTTTGGCTTTCTACATCGTAACTGCTTTGGAACAAGGCGCAACGCTGGATCAGTTGGCCGGGACCATCCAAAACGATATCCTGAAAGAATTCATGGTGCGTAACACCTACATCTATCCGCCGGAATTCTCGATGAAAATTATCGCCGATATTTTCGAGTTCACTTCGCAGAACATGCCGAAATTCAACTCGATTTCTATTTCGGGATACCACATGCAGGAAGCTGGTGCAACTGCCGACATCGAAATGGCTTACACGCTGGCCGACGGTTTGGAATACCTCCGCACCGGGGTGAAAGCAGGCATCGACATCGACGCATTCGCACCACGTTTGTCGTTCTTCTGGGCTGTGGGAATGAACCACTTCATGGAAATCGCCAAAATGCGTGCTGCCCGTATGATTTGGGCGAAACTGGTGAAACAGTTCAACCCGAAAAACCCAAAATCGATGGCATTGCGTACCCACTCGCAAACTTCAGGTTGGTCGTTGACTGAGCAAGATCCGTTCAACAACGTTGGCCGTACCGCTATCGAAGCCATGGCTGCCGCACTGGGCCACACCCAATCGCTGC
>DAOPZV010000348.1:0-2081 GCA_035353575.1 Prolixibacteraceae bacterium
CGATGTTCAGCGAACTTATTTTGAGTTGCAGAAAATTGACCAGTCAATCCGCATTTCGGAGGAAAACCTGGAGATTTTGAGAACTGTAGAACGATTGTCACTGGTTAAATTTAAGTCGGCGGCCATCAGTAGTCCCGCAAGTTCTTCCGGAGGCTCGATGGCGCAGGTTTCGACTTCTGCTGCAACTGCGTCTTCAGGCGGAATGTCTGGAATGGGTGGCAGTTCAGCAAGCAATCCGGTTCAGGCAAATCCGGCTTCTGCGGGAATGAATTCCTCGCCAATGGCCTCTTCCGGAAGTTCTGGATTAGCCGATTTGTACCAGGTGCAGATTGAAATTGGCGAGCTTGAAAACAGCATTTCATTGCTCAAAAATCAGCGCCAGACGGTTGCGGCACGTTTCAACAGTTACCTTAACCGGAAGCCTCAAACACCTGTGCAACTGGCAGAAAAACTTTCAGCTAACTCGCTGGATATTTCGCTTCAAACTGTTTCAGACAGTATGTTGCAAAACAATCCAATGCTCGGCATGTTGCTATACGAACAGCAATCGCTCGATGCCCGTAAGGAAATGGTGACCAAAATGGGCTACCCCATGATTGGTCTTGGCCTGAACTATTCGCTGATTGGAAAAGCGATGGAAGTGATGACCGCGCCCGAAATGAACGGGAAAGACATGGTAATGCCAATGGTAACCGTGACTTTGCCAATCTACCGGAAAAAGTACAAAGCCATGCAGGAGGAGGTGAAGTTGCAGAAAACGGCCACTGAGCAGGGTTTTCAGGCGACGGCAAATGCGCTGCAAACCGAGTATTACGAAGCCATTCAGTTGTTTCAGGATGCTCAGCGACGGATGAAACTGTACCAAAATCAGTCTGATTTGGCGAATAAATCGCTGAATATCCTGATGAAAAGTTTCTCGGCATCGGGCTCCGGACTGACCGATTTGCTGCGTATTCAGCAGCAAACGCTTGATTACGAAACCCGGCAAATTGAAGCCATTGCCGACAATAACACCGCCATTGCGTGGCTGAAACGGTTGATGGCCAATTCAAAAAATCAGTAAAAATGAGAGTGCTTTCAAAAATAAGTACCGAATTATTGAACCCACTTTGGGGTTCCGGGTGGTTCTCGTTTGTTAACCCTGCACTTCTTACAGGGTCAGCAACATTAAACCACTTTCGTGGTTGGCAACTAAAGTAAAAGATGATCTGCAAATCCTGAAAGGATTTAATATTATTCACCGCGGGTGAAACCCGTGGAAAAAGCAACAGCAAAAAGAAGAACCCCGAAGTGGGTTCAACAAAAAAAATTAGTTATGAGCAAATTAGTATCAAATCAATACGTCCGTGGCGGCCTGTTTATCGTCGCCGGATTGTTTTTGGGGTGGCTGTTTTTTCATGCTCCTGAAAAACACGAAGAGGTGCACGATCATTCAGAAGAAGAAGCAAAAAAGGAAGTTTGGACCTGCTCAATGCACCCGCAAATCCGAATGGAAGAGCCCGGTAAATGCCCGATTTGCGCGATGGACTTGATACCGTTAAGCACCATGAGCTCATCGGGCTCCGACGCAATGGCGGTTCATTTCACCAAAGAAGCGGCCCAATTGGCCAATGTGCAAACATCGATTGTTTCCAGTCAAAATCCGGAGAAAGAACTTCGACTTTATGGCAAAGTGCAGGCCGACGAGCGATTGCTGCAAAACCAGGTGGCACACATTTCAGGAAGGGTTGAAAAACTATTGGTGAATTTTACCGGCGAGCCTGTGCGCAAAGGACAAAAGCTGGCTGTCATCTATTCACCCGAGTTGGTGACCGCACAACAGGAGTTATTGGAAGCTGCCAAGACCAAACAGTCGCAGCCGGAAATCTACGAAGCAGCGAAGGAAAAACTGCGTCAGTGGAAGCTTTCGGATGCCCAGATTTCAGCCATTGAAAATTCGCATAATACCCAATCAAACATCGACATAGAAGCTACTACCTCAGGTATTGTTACAGCTCGTCGCATCAACATGGGTGACTATGTCAGCGCCGGATCGACCCTTTACGAAGTCTCTGATTTGTCGCGCGTTTGGGTGCTTTTCG
>DAOPZV010000349.1:0-2057 GCA_035353575.1 Prolixibacteraceae bacterium
TTATTCGATAACATCAAAGTGTTTTACGGCGATGCCGAACATTCGCACGGACTGGCAAAAAATGTCGATTTGTTCCGTGGGTTGCACGCCAACCAGCACATTCCTCAGATTGTGGGGGCGCTCGAAATCTACCGCGACTCGGAATCGCCTGAATATTTCCACATCGCCGATAATTTCTGGAACATGACTACCAACGATTACATGTACAGCATTGGTGGGGTGGCCGGAGCGCGCAACCCCAATAATGCCGAATGTTTTATCGCACAGCCTTCAACCATTTACGAGAATGGTTTTTCTGTGGGTGGTCAGAACGAAACCTGCGGAACGTACAACATGCTCAAGTTAACCCGCGACCTTTTCCTTTTCGAACAACGTGGTGAGTTGATGGACTACTACGAACGTGGCCTTTACAATCACATTCTGGCTTCTGTGGCGGAAGATAGTCCGGCAAATACGTATCATGTTCCGCTGAATGCCGGTTCCGAAAAGCAGTTCAGCAACGACGACATGAGCGGTTTTACTTGCTGTAATGGCACGGCGCTCGAAAGCAGCACCAAACTTCAGAACTCGATTTATTTCAAAAGCGCCGACAACAAGGCGTTGTATGTGAATCTGTTCGTGCCGTCAACATTAAAATGGACTGAAAAGAATATCACTGTAACGCAAACAACGGCATTCCCGAAGGAAGATCATACTATGTTGACTATTAAAGGGAAGGGTGAGTTTGACCTCCATATTCGCGTACCTCATTGGGCAACCAAAGGATTTTTTGTGAAGATCAATGGTAAGGATCAAGCTGTTAAGGCAGAGCCCGGAAATTACCTCACCATTAGCCGCAAATGGAAAGCTGGCGATAAGGTTGAGTTGCGTATGCCATTCCATTTTTACCTGGAACCAGTTATGGATCAGCAGAATGTGGCCAGTTTGTTTTACGGACCAATTGTATTGGCCGCGCAAGAGTCTGAGCCTTTAAAAGAATGGCGGAAGGTAACATTGGATTTGAAAGACATCAGTAAATCGATCACCGGTGATCCGGAAAAGTTAGAATTTAACATCGATGGTGTGGTTTACAAACCATTCTACGAATCGTACGGACGCTATTCGGTTTACCTCGATGTTACTTTGAAAAATTAGAATCAATGTTGTCTGGTAAAAAATGAGATTCTTCGCTTCGCTCAGAATGACAGCTTGCTTACAAGAGATCCTTCACTTCGTTCAGGATGACAATTCGATGTAATTATGGGCGGGGATGTTCGGGCGGCTTCACCGCCCGAACATCCCCATTTTCCCCATTACCATGTCATTTCGAACGAAGTGAGAAATCTCAATTTTCTGCGCATCGGAAGGATTTTAAGGGCCAACAAGCATCGGAATTTTAGAAACCAAATAATAAACCATGTTTAAACGAATTACATTTTTTCTGATTGCGTCAGTCTTTGTGCTGGGCGCGACGTTTAAGGCTCCGGCGCAGGTTACTCCGGCCGATTACCAGCGGGCCGATTCCATCATGAAACTGAACGATCTGGTGTATAACCAGGTAAATTCAGTCAATTGGATCGATTCCACTTCGGTGTTCTGGTACGCGGTGAAAACCCGCGAGGGAATGGCCTACACGATGGTTGATGCAGCCAAAGCTACCCGCAAACCGGCATTTGATGTGGCCAAACTGGTTGAGCAGCTTAACAAACAGCCGGGAGTGAAAGCAACGGCAAAATCGCTTCAGTTGCAAAAGTTGAAGTTTGACCTGAAAGCGAACAAGTTCCAGTTTCTGTTTGATAAGAAGTATTTCACCTGCAACCTGAAAAATTATGCGCTGGTGAAAGATTCGGTAGCAAAACCAGATGGACCTCGCCCGTATTGGAATGAAGGTTCTGATGAATTGAGCAACAAGCCAGTTACTTCGCCGGATAGCGTTTGGGTTGCTTTCATTAAAAATTACAATGTATATGTCCGCAGTAAGAAAGACAACAAAGAAATACAGTTGAGTTTCGACGGGTCGGCAGGCGATTTTTATTCGTCGTATTTCAGTTGGTCGCCCGACTCGAAAAAGCTGGCGG
>DAOPZV010000350.1:0-2044 GCA_035353575.1 Prolixibacteraceae bacterium
CTGGTGGCGTGGAAGGCATCAACAAAAGCCATTTTGTGGGCGCGGCCTACGGAATGGAAAAGATGATGGGTCACGCCGATACGCCGGTACGCCGTATTTTCAACTATGCTTCGGAAAATTTCACCCAGAATCTGCCGATTGTTTACGTGCAAACGGTTGTTGGTCTGGATAAAACCGACGGTAAAATCAAAACACGCGGATTGTACATTGGCGACGACTTTGAAGTATTCGACAAAGCAGCCAAACTGGCTTTGCAGGTGAACTTCGAAATGCTCGACAAACCACTGAAAAAAGTGGTGGTTTACCTCGACCCAACCGAGTTTAAGAGCACCTGGCTGGGCAACAAATCGATTTACCGCACCCGCATGGCTATCGACGACAATGGCGAACTAATTGTTTTGGCGCCTGCCTTGAAAGAATTTGGCGAAGACAAGGAAATCGACCGCCTGATCCGCAAATATGGCTATTTCGGAACACCTGCCACACTGAAAGCCTGTGACGAGAATGAAGAACTGCGCAATAACTTGAGTGCAGCTGCTCACCTCATTCACGGCTCTTCGGAAGGACGTTTCAGCATTACCTATTGTCCGGGCAAAGGCAAAGAAAACCTGACCCAGGCTGAAGTAGAAAGTGTTGGATTTAAATATGCTGACATCGACGAAGTGACCGCCAAATATGATCCGGCTAAGCTAAAAGACGGATACAACAGGATGGCTGATGGAGAAGAAATTTTCTATATTTCCAACCCGGCACTGGGACTGTGGGCGTTTAAGGACAGATTTAAATACTGATTAACGATTGTAGATTAAAGATTAACGATTGCTGATTTGCTCAAAATCGTTAATCCAAAATCGTTAATCGTTGATCAATAATCACAGGAAAATGGTTAAAATTCAGGAAGTAAACTGGGGAATTATTGGTTGTGGGAACGTTACGGAGCTTAAGAGCGGGCCAGCCTTTAACAAGGTGGAACATTCTCGGATTGTTGCGGCAATGCGCCGCAATGCCGTTTTGGCCGAAGATTACGCCAAACGCCACAGCGTACCCAAATGGTATGACAATGCCGATCAATTGATCAACGATCCGGAGGTGAATGCCATTTACATTGCCACGCCACCCAATACCCATGCCTTATATGCGATTCAGGCAATGCGGGCCGGGAAGCCGGTTTATGTGGAAAAACCAATGGCGCTGAATTATAAAGAGTGTCAGGAAATGATCAAAGTTTCGGAAGAAACCGGAATGCCTTTATTCGTGGCTTATTACAGGCGGACTTTGCCAGCTTTCCTGAAAACCAAAGAACTGATCGACAATGGAATCATTGGCATACCGCTGACCGTTCACATCAAATTGCACAAAGCAGCCAATGAAAAGGATTTGCCAGCTGAAAAGCACTCGTGGCATGTGAATCCTGAAATTGCCGGGGCAGGTCATTTCTTCGATCTGGCATCACATCAGTTGGATTACCTCGATTTCCTGTTTGGACCAATCATCGATGTGCATGGAATCGCCGTCAATCAGGCGGGCTATTACAAAGCAGAAGATACTGTAACCGGAACGTTCCGATTCGGGAACGGAGTGGTTGGAACCGGAAGCTGGTGTTTTGTGACTGATCGTTCGCTGTATGCCGATACGATTGAGATAACCGGCACAATCGGCAAAATCATCCTGCCTTGTTTTGCGCATGACGGACTAACACTCACGACATCAGAAGGAACCCAAAAAATTACAGTTCAAAATCCTGAGAACATTCAGTATCATCTGATTCAACGGGTAGTTGATGAATTGCGTGGAGTTGGCGAAAGTCCGAGCACCGGAAAAACTGCCGCCCGAACCAGCGCTGTGCTGGACGAAATGGTGAAAAACTACTATTCCGGAAAAGACGAAAATAAACGAACAAAAGGCTTTTGCCGAAACATTTAAAATAACCACATAGACACATAGGCCACAATAGAAAAACAAAATATTTAAACTATGTGACCTATGTGCCTATTGTGGTTCAATAAATTCGAATTATGAAGATTGTAATTGACGATAAAATCCC
>DAOPZV010000351.1:0-2038 GCA_035353575.1 Prolixibacteraceae bacterium
TTTTTATAGAATTTGTCCAGTTTCAGTGAATCGGGAACGCGGGTAATTGGCGGCACAAGCCTGGTGTTTTGTGCCTGAATGGCTGGAGTTGCAAATGCCAAAAGCATCAATGCGACCACAGAGTATACAAGTAATTGATTGATCTTATTCATATTAATATTTTCTCTCTTTTCATCGTTAGTTCCATTCCGTCCGAGATAGGATTTTTACTTTTTCAAATAATCTCTCGCAGACGGATTTCTTTCTAATTCCAGTATCCGTTGGCTAAAAGCCAAACGGCAAAGAATAGTGCTGTGAATAAGCAAACGAGCTAATTGAAGCGTTATCCTTTGCCGTCACATTCATGTGACGGACATGAAGACACTCCTTCATTGGGGCTTTAGTCCTACTATTGCTTCGCCACCTTATTCCAATCCGGAGTGCCCTGATTATAAAATGTTTTCACAAAAAAATCGCGGCGTTTCTGTTCGCCGTAATCGCCCCCAAGCGTGTGGTTGGTGCCTGGGAGAACTACCAATTCAAAATCCTTTTTGGCAGCAATCAGCGCATTCACCACCTGCATGGTCGAAGCCGGATCGACATTGTCGTCCACCTCGCCCACAATTAGCAATAATTTACCCTGAAGTTTAGCCGCATTCACCACATTCGAATTTTCAGCATACTCGGGGCCAATCGGGTAGCCCATCCATTGTTCGTTCCACCAGATTTTGTCCATGCGGTTGTCGTGGCATCCGCACGACGACGAACCGGCCTTGTAAAATTCAGGATGAAACAGCAAACCGGCCAATGTGCTTTGTCCTCCGGCTGACCCGCCAAACAAGCCAACCCGCGTGGTATCCATGTAGCTGTATTTTTCGGCGGCGGCTTTCATCCACAAAATACGATCGGGAAATCCTGCATCTTTCAGGTTTTTATAGCAAATATCCTGAAATGCTTTTCCTCTATTCGAAGTTCCCATTCCATCCATCTGAACGACGATAAAACCAAGTTCAGCCAGACCCGACCAGGCATAACTGTATGGACGGAAACTCTTCTGTGTGAATGAGCTGTGTGGCCCGGCATAGATGTATTCGATGATCGGGTATTTCTTTTTCGGATCGAAATTCGTCGGACGGTAAATGTTGCCCCAAATATCGGTTTTTCCGTCGCGGGCTTTGGCCACAAAAGGTTCAGGAGCAATCCAGCCTTTGGCCTGCAAATCGGCAATATCGGTTTTTTCGAGCGGCATCACCACCGAGCCATCGGCCGTGCGGCGCAGAACAGTAACAGGCGGCGTTTGCACGGTTGAATAGGTATCAGCGAAATAAGCGTAGTCAGCAGAGAAAGTGGCCTGATGTTCCATCTTTTCAGGAGTAAGATCGACCAGACTACTGCCGTCGAAATTCACTTTACAGTAATGAATGTAGTACGGATCTTCGTCGGCATTTCTTCCTGAAGCCTTGAATATGATCGCATTCGCTTTTTCGTCAACCTTCACCACTTCGCGAACCACCCAGTTTCCGGAGGTAATCTGCTTTTTCACCTGGCCGGTTTTGGCATCGTACAGGTACAAATGGTTCCAGCCGTCGCGTTCCGATGCCCAAATGATTTCATCGCGTTTTTCCATGTCGTGACGGAAATATTTGCCGCTGTAATCAATAAAAGTTTTGCTGCGTTCGTCAATAATCACCTTTACGGCTCCTGAAGTTCCGTTTACCTCAACCACCTGAAAAACCTGGTGCCCGCGCTGATTGAAATCGAAGGTAAAAGCCGTACTGTTTTGCTTCCATTTCGGATTCGACAATTCGTACTGGTTTTCAAAAGCCTGAGCATCAACCGAAATCTGTTTCAGGGTTTCGATATTGAAAAGCGACGGGCGTTTGATGGGCAGTGCATCGCCCGGTTTCAGGTAATTGCGCTTTTGGAGGATAGGCTGCAACTGCGACTTTGGCGACGACTCGACGAAATAAATGAAATGATCTTCGTTTTTGCGCACTTTGTTCACCGCCAGCTTTTTCGAGTCGGGCGACCAACTGAAATACGACGAATAAAAATCGCC
>DAOPZV010000352.1:0-2036 GCA_035353575.1 Prolixibacteraceae bacterium
GAAATCCGCGAAATATATACCGATGTGATCAGCATCCTTGACAGCGCCATTGGCGAAATTGAACCTGCCGAAGTTTTGCCAATTGATCCGGCTGCTGCTAAAATCATTCCTGCTATCCGCATGATGCTTTCTGAAAATGGACTGAAAACCCTGAAAGTAGTGAACAATTCGTATTACGAACGTTTCCTCGCTTCCGAAGCCGAATTTCAGAAAATCGCTCTTCCGTTTATTCCCGATGGCATTGTGTATTGCAACTCGTCGTTTGTGTATGCCGAATACAAAGGTAACGCCGAGGCGTTGCTCGACACCCTTTCAGGAAAAATAAAAACTTATACTGAAACACAGCCCAAAGCTCCGAAAATCATTTGCATCAAAGGCATTGGTTGCATCCTGGCCAACGATAATGCGCAGGCCGTAGCCACTTTGGAAGATGTGATGATGGACACCTGCCTGATCAGCCTGTATTCTGAAAAATTTGGCGGACAAAGCCCGATGACTCCCGCTCAGGTTCAGTTTATCGATACCTGGGAAGTGGAACAATACCGCAGCGCCATCGCGATGGGCTCAACTGCCGGTCGTGTCGATAAAAAGATTGCCATCGTAACCGGAGGCGCTCAGGGTTTTGGCGCCGGAATTGTGGAAAACCTGATGGAAAATGGGGCCAACGTAGTAATTGCCGACCTGAACGATGAGCTGGGCCGCAAGTTTGCAGATTCGCTCAATACCGGGAAACGCAAGAACAAAGCGCATTTCGTGAAAGCCGATGTGTCGAATGCCGCTTCGGTTGAAAACTTAGTGTTTGAAACCGTTTGCGAATTTGGCGGACTGGATGTGTTCATCAGCAACGCCGGAATTTTACGCGCCGGTGGACTGGACGAAATGACTCCGGAAACTTTTGAGCTGATGACCAAAGTCAATTATTCAGCTTATTTCCTTTGCTCAAAATACGCTTCGGCGGTGATGAAACTTCAGAATAAATTTAAGCCTGATCATTTTGCTGACATTATTCAGATCAACTCCAAATCGGGATTGAAAGGCTCGAACAAGAACTTTGCTTATGCCGGTGGTAAATTTGGCGGAATCGGGTTGACTCAGTCGTTTGCGATGGAGCTGATGCCTTCAAAAATCAAGGTGAACTCAGTTTGTCCGGGTAATTTCTTCGATGGCCCGCTGTGGTCCGATCCCGAAAAAGGACTGTTTGTTCAGTACTTAAAGGCTGGAAAAGTTCCCGGCGCCAAAACTGTTGACGACGTGAAACGTTTCTATGAAGCGCAGGTTCCGGCAGGCCGCGGTTGCACGCCGCTCGACGTCATGCGCGCCGTATATTACATCATCGAGCAGGAATACGAAACCGGCCAGGCCGTGCCAGTGACTGGTGGACAAAATATGCTGAATTAGCCGCTGGCAGCTGGCAACTTGCATCTGGCAAAAAAAAGTGTGATTTGAGCATTTAATATAATAGAAACAGCAACTAGCAGCTTGCAACTGGCAAAAAGCCAGAAACTAGCTGCCAATTGCTAGTAGCAAAACTAAAAGCCTATGTCCTACAAGAATCTTGAAATATGGCAATTGGCTCGTGAAGTAGCGGTCGAAATACACGAGATGACGTTGAAGGATTTGCCTTCGTTTGAAATGTACGAAACCGGATCGCAAATCAGAAGATCATCCAAAAGTACCCGTTCAACAATCGTTGAAGGTTATGGAAGACGAACGTATCAGGCCGAATACTTTAAATTTCTGACTTATGCCATCGGATCTAACGACGAGACTATTGATCATTTGGAGAGTCTCTGGGACACAGGTTCATTAAAGAATAAAGAAAAGTTTGAATCCATTCATTCTAAATGTGAAATGCTTGGCAAAAAGCTGAATAATTTTTTAAAGCATTTTGAAAGAAAATAGCAGCTGGCAACTAGTAGCTAGAAGCCAGCCGCCAGAAGCTAATTGCCAGTTGCTGTTGATAAAAGAGATAACGTTATTCAAATAGAGAATATGAAAACCAAAGCAGTTCGTTTATACGGAAAAGAAGATTTGAG
>DAOPZV010000353.1:0-2006 GCA_035353575.1 Prolixibacteraceae bacterium
AGCGACTGGCAAAAGGTTGATTCATTATCGAATATCGGACAGCCACAGTCGGCGCTCGAAATTGTCAACCGCATATATAGCGAGGCAAAAACTTCGGGAGAAACCAACCCGTTCATTAAAGCGACCTTGTATAAAATGAAACTGGAAGCCGACTTTCAGGAAGATTTTTACAAAACAGCGATTGAACGAACCAAAGCCGAAATTGTACTGGCTAAATCGCCCAACAAACAACTATTGAGCTCAATATTGGCCGAACTTTACTGGCGCTATTTTCAGAATAACCGCTGGAATATCTTGAACCGCAGCGAAACGGCAAATTTTGTTCCCGACGATTTGGCAACCTGGGATGCCCGAAAACTGGTTACCGCCAGTATGGAAAATTACGCGCAGTCGCTCATCGACAAAGATTTGCTGAAGAAATTACCGATTTCATCTTTTTCTGAAATACTGATCAGACAAGAAGATTCGGAGAAATTCCGACCCACTTTGTTCGATTTCCTGGCGTTTCGCGCCGTAGAGTTTTACTCGTCGAACGATGCAGGGCTAACCACTCCCGCGAACACCTTTTCAATAAATAACCAACAATATTTCAATCCAATATCCGAATTTGCAAAGCTGAATATCACTTCGCCCGACTTGTTTTCGTTCGATTTTCATGCGCTGAAATTGCTTCAGGAAATTATCGCCTTGCACCAGAACGATGCGGAGCCAACTGCGTTGATTGATGCCGACCTTTCGCGGCTGAATTTGGTACACGACAAAAGTACGCTTCCTGAAAAAGACAGCTTGTATTTGGCGGCACTGACAGAACTGCAAAACCGGTATTCCAACCATGAGGCATGGGCCGAAATTGCCTGGCACATCGCTCAAATGCTGAATGGTGACGATCCTGAAATAATCCCGTACAATGAGGAAAACACGGACGGTCAGCCGATAAATCAGGAGAAAAAATGGAACAAGAAAAAGGCTGTGGAAATTTGCCGGGAAGCCATTTCCCGTTTTCCCGAAAGTTTTGGAGGCAAAAACTGCAAAGCTCTGCTCGAAAGCATTCAACAGCCCTTTTCGTCGGTAATCGTATCAAACGCGGTTCCGATTCAGAAGCCTTCATTGGCGCTGGTTAGCTACCGAAACGCGCCAAAAGTGTATTTCCGTTTGCTGAAAATGGACCCGGCAACAGAACGCGACCTGCGCGGTAAAAACAATGACGCCCGTTTTGCCGAATACCTGAAAATTAAACCATCCGCAGCGTGGGAGCAAGCTTTGCCCGACGATGGCGACTATCGCGAACATTCGGCAGAGGTGAAAGTACCGGCGCTAGCGGCAGGCTACTATGTGCTGCTGGCAAGCAACGATGCAGCCTTTCCGAAGAAATCGGCAGTGGTGGTTTCGGCTACCTTTTGGTGCAGCAACATCAGCTACATCGCCTGCAACAACAATGAAAGCAAAGACGTGATGGTTTTGCACCGCGAAACAGGTCAACCTCTTGCCGGAGTCACGGTTCAGCCTTTTTTCGGGACCTATTCTACTAGTACTCGCAGAACGGTGCAAGTTCCCGGCGAAAAATACAGTACCAATAAAAATGGCGCTGTTATAATAAAACCCCAAAGCGGTAACGGGCAGTTCAATAATTATTACCTTGAATTTACGTCGAAAACTGATCGCCTGATTACAGAAGAATACTTCAATACATATTATTCTCCGAAACAGGAACATCAGACAATCATTCAAACCCAGTTTTTTACCGACCGCGCCATTTACCGCCCAGGGCAGACCATTTATTTTAAAGGAATTGTGCTTGAACGAAAGGGTGATGAGGTAAAAATTAAGCCCAAATACACAACCGAGGTTTCGCTGTATGATGCCAACAATCAGGTGATTTCGAAACTGAGATTAACCACGAACGAATTTGGTTCTTTCGCAGGAAGTTTCACCGCTCCACAAAATGTACTGACCGGGCAAATGGATATTCGTTGCGAAACGGGTTCTGTTTATTTTCAGGTTGAAGA
>DAOPZV010000354.1:0-1966 GCA_035353575.1 Prolixibacteraceae bacterium
AAGCCGGTAAAGAGGATAAGTATTATCGGGAAATTATTGAACACCTGAATAGTTTAACTGGCGTTGATGGCTGGTTTACCGAAAATTACGGTGCCGATCAGGTTAATAAAAAGAAACCCTTTCAGCTAAAAAACACTCGGAAATTAGATGCCATCCGTCCGGAAATTGAGCGGATGAATTTAGCATGGGAAGATAAATGTTTGATTTTGACCAGTTTGATCATTGCATTGGATAAAGTGGATAACACACTCGGTCATTACGCAGCTTATCTGAGCGATTGGTCAAAGCGGTCATACAAGGATTTGACGCTGAAATTGCCAAAACGGTTTCCCATAACAAGCGAGAATACAGTTATTCGGGGAGATATTTTTGACACAGCAGCCAAAAACGAATACGATTTTGCCTATTTTGATCCGCCTTACGGATCGAATAACGAAAAAATGCCGCCCAGCAGGGTGCGGTATTCGGCTTATTATCACATCTGGACTTCTATTATTCAGAACGATAATCCGGTACTTTTCGGCAAGGCAAACCGCCGCGATGATACCCGCGATACTCAGGCTGGATCGGTATTTGAAGATTTCCGGAAAGATGAAAACGGACATTACATAGCCATGCAGTCGCTGAAAAAGCTAATTCGGGACACGAGAGCGAAGTATATTTTGCTTTCGTACAGTTCGGGCGGACGGGCTACCAAAGAGGAACTGCACGAGGCCATGACCGAAAACGGCAAACTGCTGAAAGTCATGGAGATTGATTACACCAAAAACGTGATGGCCAATATGCGCTGGACAAACGAATGGATCAACAGCGACGAAAAACACCGGGAGTATTTGTTTTTGTTGGAAAAGACCCCCAGCCCCTAAAGGGGAACTCTCATGAGGACACAAAAAATTTAGTACATTTAATGTTTATGATAAGAAATTGTCGAATATGATCAAATCATCGCAAAAAGAAGCTCCAAACTCCCCTTTAGGGGTTGGGGGCCGGTATTACAGCACCAACAACCTATCACTCACCGTTTCGCTGCAGGAAGCTGTCGTTAAAGGGCTGGCCGAAGATAAAGGCCTGTTTATGCCCGAAAAAATTGAGAAATTACCGCAGGAGTTTTTCGATACCATCGGTACCCTTTCTTTCCCCGAAATAGCTTACACAGTGGCTGAGGCCTTTTTTGGCAGTGACATTGAAGCAGATGAGCTGAAAAAAATCGTGAACGAAACGCTCAGTTTTGATACACCGCTGGTGGAAGTGGAAGACAGAATATACAGCCTCGAACTTTTCCACGGGCCTACATTGGCTTTCAAGGATGTAGGAGCGCGGTTTATGTCGCGTATGCTGGCCTATTTCATCAGCAAACAACAAAACACTGAACCAGTTAATGTGCTGGTAGCCACTTCGGGCGATACGGGTAGCGCCGTGGCCAACGGATTTCTGGGTGTGGAAGGCATCCGCGTGTTTGTGCTTTATCCCAAAGGGCTGGTGAGCAAAATTCAGGAAAGTCAGTTTACCACGCTCGGACAGAATATCACCGCCCTGGAAGTGGACGGAACCTTCGACGATTGCCAGCGGCTGGTGAAATCGGCCTTTCTGGACGA
This sequence comes from Prolixibacteraceae bacterium, assembly GCA_035353575.1. Classification (GTDB taxonomy): domain Bacteria; phylum Bacteroidota; class Bacteroidia; order Bacteroidales; family Prolixibacteraceae; genus Aquipluma. The sequence continues at coordinate 1,596 of DAOPZV010000354.1, forward strand.
GGAACTTAACCGGAAAATGCGGCTTACTTCGGCCAATTCCATCAATGTAGCCCGCTTTCTGCCACAGGCATTTTACTATTTTTACGCATTCGCCCAGCTGCGCTCCCTACAGCCGAAACTTTCGGCCGAAGAGCTGGAAACCGTTTTTTGTGTTCCGAGCGGCAACTTTGGCAACCTTACAGCCGGACTGATTGCCAAACGAATGGGACTGCCCGTGAAGCGATTTATAGCTGCCAACAACCGCAACGACATTTTTCTGCAATACTTAAAAACAGGCATTTACACCCCAAAACCATCGGTAGCCACCATTGCCAACGCCATGGATGTGGGCGATCCGAGCAATTTTGTCCGCGTGCTGGATTTGTACGGAC
>DAOPZV010000355.1:0-1966 GCA_035353575.1 Prolixibacteraceae bacterium
AGACAAAAAAGGAATTGGGGTTTTGGGGCAAAGCCCCAACGCAAAATCAATTAGGTATTTTGTGGAATATTCTATTAATTTTTTATCCTGAAATTTTTAAAACTATGCAAACCATACTTGGAGCCGGCGGCCCGATTGGAATTGAGCTTGCCAAAGCATTAACCGCTTACACAACCGATATTCGCCTTGTAAATCGCCATCCGCAAAAGGTAAATCCTACCGACAACCTGATGCCTGCCGATTTGCTCGATCCCAAAAACATTCGGAAAGCGGTAAAAGGCTCCGAGGTGGTTTATGTCACTGTCGGATTTCCTTACGTGACCAAGACATGGCAGAATTGCTGGCCAAAATTTATCCGTAGCGTGATTGATGCCTGCAAGGAGTTCAATGCCAAACTGGTATTTTTCGACAACATGTACATGTACGATAAAAAATACCTGAACCGGATGACCGAGGAAACTCCGATCAAACCACCCAGTAAAAAAGGCAAAGTACGGGCCGAAGTTGTAAAAATGATTATGGATGAAGTTCAGGCCGGAACACTTACCGCGCTGATTGCCCGTTCGGCTGACTTTTATGGCCCGGGCATCCGGCGTTCGAGCATGATGAACGAAACCATCATCAAACCGCTGGTTATTGGAAGTAAAGCCAATTTGTTGGGAAATCCGAATGCCGTGCATTCTTACACGTTTACTCCCGATGCCGGGAAAGCTACGGCTTTGCTGGGGAATACCGAAGATGCATACAACCAGGTATGGCACTTGCCCACCGCGCCAAAACCATTCACTGGTAAGCAATGGACCTGGCTAATTGCCAGCGAATTGGGAGTAAAACCACGCTACCACCGCATCAACAAATACATGGTTTGGATTTTGGGCTACATGAGCCCTGTCATGAAAGAAATTCTGGAAATGTTCTACCAAAATCAGTCCGACTATGTTTTCGACAGCAGCAAATTCGAAAAACGTTTTGGCATTCAGGCAACCCCTTACCACATTGGTATTAAGCAGGTTTTGGAGAACGACTATTTATCAAAAATCAAAGAAAATAAGAAGTAGAACAATTGCTTCTGGCTGCCAGCAACTAGCAGCTAGCCGCCAGAAGCAATTCCCTTTTTATAACGCCTTCAACTCACCGTTAAACGCGTACGTTTTTCCTTTCTGCGTATTAAATTCAATCGATTTTCCGGCATAATTTAAATGACATTTTTGTCCGGCTTTCGACAATACCTGAACTTTCTGAAGTTTGCCGTTTTGCCACTCAAAAACCAGTTCAAAACCACCACGGGCACAAACTCCCGAAATTTTTCCGGTTGGCAAAGCATCAGGCAAGGCAGGTAATAGATCGATTGTTCCCAACTGGCTCTGGATAAGCATTTCGATCATCCCGGCAGGTGCTCCAAAGTTACCATCAATCTGGAACGGCGGATGGGCGTCGAACAGGTTGGTGTAAGAACCACCTCCTTTGGTATAAACCGTATTTTCAATCTCAACCGGGCGGAACAGCAACTTAATCATTTCGTAAGCATGGTTTCCGTCGAGGAAGCGTGCCCAGAAGTTAATTTTCCACGAAAGACTCCAGCCCGTGCCGTCGTCGCCGCGGTAAATCAGCGATTGGCGGGTAGCTTTCATCAAATCGGGAGTATCTTTCCAGTTGATTTCATTTCCGGGGTAAACGGCCCACAAATGCGACACATGCCGGTGCGTATCTTTGGGATTATCCTTGTCTTCCATCCACTCCTGCAATTGTCCGTATTGGCCAATTTTGTTTGGCGCAATCTGCGGAAGCATTTCTTTCAGTTTCTGCGCAAATTCCTTGTCAGTTCCCAGAATTTCCGAAGCTTCAATGCACGAACGGAACAGTGCGCGAATAATCTGATGGTCCATCGTTGGTCCGGCAACCAGCCCGCCATTTTCAGGAGAATTGGAAGGAGTACTGATCAGGTAACCGGTTTTCGGGTCTTTGA
>DAOPZV010000356.1:0-1965 GCA_035353575.1 Prolixibacteraceae bacterium
CATAATGATGAATTTATAGTTGTTTTATCAATTCTTTTGCTTTGTCCACTGTATATGCCCCATCTATAGCTTTTTTATCAAAGACCATAAAATAAAGGAAATCTTTCCCTGCAAGTTCTGCCCATTTATTACCTAAACGACATTTGGCAGCACTATCAGAGTTATCCCTGTCGTCACCCTTGGTTTCGACAATGATTATTTTACCGGATTTTGAAACTACAATGAAGTCGGGGTAATGATTGGATTTAAAGCCATTGATTGAAAAACCTTTTCCCCTGCCTAAATTACGATGCCAGAAAGCAATATTCGGCAAACTTGCAATATCTGTAATGACAGTAGTTTCAAAGTTATTCATTGCACCTTCACGTTCATATAATGAATGACCAATTGAAGAACCTAATGGACCAGGAACAATCATTTCAGGAAAATTCCAGGTGGGTTCGGTTACTACTTTTCTGATTTTTATTAAATCATTGAATTGACCTTCTGCATAGGAATCGGCATGTAGTCTGATTTTGGCTTTAATTTTATCGGAATAGCTCCATTTTCTTACTAAAATATCCTGAAGCTGTTCGGCATTCAACTGTTTTAAGATTCTTTCAACATAAGCCCGAATTTCCTGATCGGGAATAGGGTACATATCGCCAACCAATTGAACAAGCTGGTGTGCTATATCTTTTATTTGCCCTTCTTTTGGTTTGGCAAGAATGTATTCCACAATAGGGTCTTTAACCTGCATGTCTTCAATCTTGGTAAAGCGTGGGGCGTACTCGTCTTTCTTTATCTGCTCAATATCTACTTTATACAAATCGGAGGTTATCTGGTCGAAATCAATTTTAGAATCCTCATTGCTTAACTTGAAATTTTTCAATAACGATTCCTGATTCAACAAGATTTTATCGGTTCCGAAAATATCGCTTTGCTGAACTTCTAAAAAGAATTGAGGCAGTTTAATGCCGGATGCCAAGACTTTATTGACATCAACAATTCTGTATCGCTTTACTTTTTCTCCCATTTCCTGAAATATATTTTCGTCAACAGGTTGCTGACTTTGTTTTTCAATAACTTCTTCCATCTCCCTGTTTTGTGTTTCAGCCATGCTTTCTATTTCTTCAATAGATTCAATTTTTGAATCGGGAGAACTAATTGTTTCAGGATTAAATGAAATTCTTTCCGGAATAATTTCATCACCTGTATTTGAACTTTCTTCATTCTGTTCAGGAAAAAGGAAGGATTCAAGCGGTTTTTCAACAACTTGTTTCTTTTCCTCTTCGGGCATATTGTCTTTTTGTCTGTAATCCTTTTCGCTGAAACCAGAAGCCTGCAATCCCTTAACAATGTTCTGTAAAGTATCGTTGAATTTTACAGATGCTGTTAATACATAAGAAACATTGAGTAAGGCAGCCGAATGCTTCATTACATAAGGTTGACGAAGTACACGTCCTAAAATCTGTTCAACATCAACTGCCGATGATTTATCGGCAAGCGAAGCAAGAATATAGGCAAAGGGGCAATCCCAGCCTTCTTTAAGTGCATTAATTGTAATGATGTAACGTACAGGACACTCAGGGGAACTTAAATCAATCCCTTTTAATTCGTCTTTTTCGGCTGTTTTTATTTTTATCTGTTCTTCGGGAATGCCCACTTTTAGCAGTTGCTCTTTTAGCTTGTCAAATGTCGTATTATCTTCATCCGTGCGGGGTTGTGCCTGGAATAAAATGATTGGCCTGATGTATTTGCCTCCGTTCTTCGACTGTTCGATAGCAAGCAATTCAAGTTTACGTTGAAGATGCAAAGCACTGTTTATGACTTCGGTTTTATCGTGGTGGTTATAAACAATTACTGGAAGTTTAACCATATGTTCCTTTTTCAATTCGATTGCAGGAACCAAACTCACAATATTGCTATTGTCTTTTGGAGTTGCTGTAAGGTCTAATACAAATGAAGGATTAAGGGCATTTAACA
>DAOPZV010000357.1:0-1958 GCA_035353575.1 Prolixibacteraceae bacterium
GAAGTATTTCCGAAGGCTGCAATATTTTTCACTCCTGAAGGAATTGGCAATGCGTTTTTATCGTTCTTCAGCAAAATCATACCATCGGTAGCAGCCTGGCGGGTAACCTGGGCATGTGCTTTCAAATCAGGAGTATTTGAATACGGATATTTGTTGTACCGTGGAGCTTTCATCATAATGGTGAGGATACGACCAACATTGCGATCCAGAATCTTCACATCCAGTTTACCTGATTTCACACCTGCAATAATGTCTTCAATTTGTTTGGGTTGTCCGGGCTGAATCATGTCGTTTCCGGCAATCATCTGGGCAATTACATCGCTGCCACCGCCCCAGTCGGTCATTACATAACCTTTGAAACCCCAGTCGTTGCGGAGAATTTTGGTCAGCAAATCGTAACTTTCAGAAGTATAAGTGCCATTTACTTTATTGTACGACGACATTACGGTCCAGGGCTGAGCTTCTTTTACTGCGATTTCGAAACCTTTCAGATAAATTTCGCGCAAAGCACGTTCGCTAACGATGGTATTCACCGACATACGATTGGTTTCGGAGTTGTTCACAGCAAAATGCTTGAGCGAAGTACCAGCTCCATTCGATTGAATCCCTTTAATCATGGCAGCGGCTGTTTTACCTGCAACCAGCGGATCTTCAGAATAATACTCGAAGTTACGTCCGCAAAGCGGATCGCGGTGAATGTTAATGGCCGGAGCCAGTAAAATATCCGAACCATATTCTTTTACTTCGCTACCCATAGCCTGACCAACTTTGTAAACCAACTCGGGATCCCAGGTCGAAGCCAGAACGGTTCCGATTGGGAAAGCTGTACAGAAATATGTTTTGCTGTCGCCTTTGCGTGTTGGCTGAATACGCAATCCTGCCGGTCCATCGGTTAAAACCTGTGAGGCAATCCCAAGATCAGGAAATTCGGACGAGAATCCAGCTGCACCTGGCAAATACTGGCGGATGCGCTTCACCATTTCAGAATAAACCGGATCTTTTGAGTCGCCTTCACCTCCAAATCCCGGAGGCATTTTTGCCTTTATTGAGTCAGGCATTTCGAAAAACATTCCGGTACCAATCACCAGCTGAGCTTTTTGTTCGAGCGTCATTTTAGAAATGATCTGCTGAATTTTCTGCTCATCCGACGATTTTGCCTGAGCCTGTTTAGCCTGAAAAGTCATAAAAAACATTGAAAGAACAAGGGTAATTCCCATTGTCGATCGAAGCCAATTTAGTTTCATATGCGATCTTGTTTTAGTTAAAAAAATCTATGTGTCGATTCGACGCAATGATAAGAGATAAAACACGGATTTCAAAATAGCTTGTCGCCTAAAATTGAATAATTATCAGGATTTTAGGTTGAAAAAGTATATTCTACAACAGGTGTTCTGGCTTGTTCTGGTCAGGAAAAGTGGTTTAAAATCATCGTTGTCCGGTAAAATCTTTCCGATATGTGGTGGATTGAGATTTCTCACTTCGTTCGAAATGACAATCAGCAGGTTGTTGTTGGTAGGTAGTTGGTTCGCGGCGAAGCCGTGAACCAACTACCTACCACTATCTACTTGAAAATGGCTGTCTTTCTGAGCGAAGCGAAGAATCTCATCTTTTAACTGGACAACAGTGATTTAAAATCAGAATTATAACAACTTCCGCGCTTCGCGGTCAGGATCGTTTTTCAGTTCAGGCTGGTCGGTTAAAACCATGGTTTCACCATTGGTCGCAGTGTAAGCTTTCCAGCTTGGTAGTCCACCACCATTCGGGTTGCCTGTTTTCATGAATTGCAGCAAAGCACCCGACATTCTTTCGGATAAGGCTCGTGGACGTTTTCCGCCTCCGGTGTGGGTGAGCATCAAATCGGTATTGGCAAACCAGAAACAGATGTCGAGGCAATGGAAAGCGCGCATCCGGTTATCGAACATTGGCGGTTCCCAGCCAAACCAGGCCAGGTAAACCGG
>DAOPZV010000358.1:0-1951 GCA_035353575.1 Prolixibacteraceae bacterium
TTGTTGTGGTGAAAGTGTTCTTTACCGCAGCCATCGTGGCCTCGATGGGTTTGCTATATCTTAGCTATTTCGGGCTGGTTGACTACTCACAACTTTACATACAACCCACATTCCTGACTGGCGCCATTGTTGGCGGAATCATCATGGGCGTAGGATTTGCCATGGGCGGTTTTTGCCCCGGAACCAGCTTGTGCGCCGCTGCCGTAGGAAAACTCGACGGAATTGTCTTCCTCGGCGGAATGTTCATTGGCGTATTTCTGTTTTCGGAAAGTTTCCCGTTGTGGCAAAATTTGTACAACAGCGGTTCGCAGGGCTCAAAAATGATCAACGAGGCCTTTGGTATTTCACCTGAACTGTTCACGTTCTTCCTGGTACTTGCTGCCGTCGGAATGTTCTATGGCGCGACCTGGGTGCAGAAAAAAGTTAAAAAAGTGGAATACTAGACCATGACGAGTTATGAATTATGAGTGATAAGTTATGAGTTAATTTAGGTGCAAATTTTGAATCGGCTTTTTTTTAAGCCCTCACCTTCGGGGAGGGTTTGGGAGGGGCTTATAAACTTAAATACATGGAAAGAAAATATACCATTTTGGCTGTATTAATGATGGTGCTGGCCTTAGGGTTGGTACTTGTTCCGAAGAAAAAAGAACTGAAGGAAACCGACCCGAAAACGCTGCTTTCGGCAATTGCCGAAAAATCGCGCTATCAATCGGTTGACCAGGTGACCCACCGCATTATTGAAAACGATCCGACTTTGATGCTTATTGATTTACGTCCTGCCGATCAGTTCAAAGCATTTGCTTTGCCGGGTGCCATCAATATCCAGCCCGATTCACTGCTTTCGGCATCAACCCTGGCTTTGCTCAACGAGCCCGGAAAAGACAAAATTTTATACGCCAATTCCGATCAACTGTCCGAAAAAGCATGGGTAACCGGAACACGTTATGCAGTAAACCGGCTATATGTAATGAAAGGCGGCATGAACGAATGGTTCAACACCATTATTAAACCTGCGGAAGTTTCGGCTACAGCTTCGTCGGCCGATCACGATCTGGCCAGTTTCAGAACGGCTGCCCGCTTGTATTTCACCGGCGCCGGACAGGAAACTGCCAAAACAGCCCCGGTTCAGAAACGAGAAAACATTCAGGTTGTGAGAAAAGCTCCTGAAGCCAAATCAGGCGGAGGCTGCTAAAAACAAGGCAAAAGGTAAAAGTGAAAAGGCAAAAAATTAAACAAACAACAATGGATTCATTTATCAAATCAAATAGACTTTGGCTCGGATTACTCGGAGTAGCATTGGTAATTGTAGTACTCGCGTTTCTTTTTAAACCGAAGTCAATCGAATTTCAGACCAATGGCAAACAGTCGGTAGGTTTAATTTTGGATAAAAGCCTGGAAGTTTCAGTTGCCAGTCTTGCAGGCAAACAGTTGATCGATATCCGTCCGGCTGATCAGTATGCGCAAGGTCATGCTGAACTAGCAATTAATATTCCGGCTCGTAACCTACTGGATAACGAATCGCTCGAATTGTTCGACCGGTTGCAGAAAAGCGGTGAAGAGGCCGTTTTATACGGAACAGACGAATTGCAAAGTGTGGCTCCCTGCCTGTTATTGCAGCAAATGGGCTACACTAAAGTAAAATTCCTGAAAGGCGGATTTGGCGCTGATAATAAATTCTTTGAAACGACCGGCGCGGCCACTGAAACTATGCAACTCGATCAGGCAGCTATGAAAGCCAGTCCCAAAACTGAAAAACAAGAACCCGAAAAGAAAAAGCCACAGACCGTGATTCCAGTGCGAAAAGAAGCATCATCAGGAGGTGGCTGTTAAAAAACCATTTACTATATACCGGTAATTTTCCGGTCAGAAAAGTCGCTCAATCGGGCGACTTTTTTGTTTTCCATCGGCAATAATTTCCAATCGCAGAACTTCCGATTATTTAAACAAATAG
>DAOPZV010000359.1:0-1900 GCA_035353575.1 Prolixibacteraceae bacterium
CTGAAATAAAACTCAGCGAAAAACACAATGCAAAAATAGAAAGCTTCGCCGGAAATGACACCATCGTACTGGAAGATAATTTCGAAACCGGAACGCTTCAGAATTGGAAACAAACCAGCGATTGGGAAGTTTCTTCAGCAGAGCGGATTTCGGGAGCATTTTCGCTGAAACACTCGACCAAAGCCACATCCGGAAACTCATTAGTATGTCATCAGGCAAAAGCTGATTTCAAAACCCTCGATCTGGAATGGAAATTCGCCCTGAAAAACGGGAATTGGGATCCGTCTTCGTCGAACCGGTTTTGGTTTTACCTGTGCGCCGACACCACAAAAACCGACCTCATCAACGGTTTTGCCGTGGGTGTAAATATCTCCGGAAGCAGTGACCTGCTTGAGCTCTGGTGCATCAGAAACGGCAAAGCCGACAGCCTGATCGTTGAATCGGACCTGGATTGGAACGCCTCCACATTGGCAAATATCAACGTAAAACGCACCGCAAAAGGAGTTTGGTCGCTGCAATATCAAAAGACGGGCGAAGCAAAAAGCAAGGTGTTTTCGGGAGTCGATGCAACAACTTTCAGTTATACTAATATTGGGCTACTTTTTAATTTTACAGCCACCCGCGCCGGACAGCTTTGGTTCGACGATTTGCTGGTGACTAAACATCCCGCGCAATTGTTCGTCGAAAAGCTGAATTTAATCGACGCGCACACCATTCGGTTAACCTTCAATAATCCGGTAGCGGCATCGTCCATTCGCACTTCCAATTTCAGCCTGACTGATGAAGCCAAACAGCCCGTTGAAATTACCAAAGCAACCCTAACCAGCGCCGACAATCGCTCGGTTGATGTCACTTTCGGGAAATCCACAGGCTCCGAACTTAGCCTGAAGATCTCCGGAATTACTGATCTGTTGGGGAAAGCCATGCAACCCGATGTACTTTCGTTTTCGTACGCCTTGTTGCCCGAAAAAGGATCGGTTTTGATCAACGAGGTACTTTTCAATCCGCTACCAGGCGGAAGCGATTTTGTGGAATTGGTGAATGTTTCCGGCGTTCCGGTAGCGCTGAACCAGTTAAAATTAGCCACCCGAAACGACCTTGGCGAACTGAAACAAATTTATCCAATATCGGCGGGAAAAAGAGTGCTTCAACCCGGAGAATACCTTGTTTGTACCAAAGACATGGCAGCCTTGATGGCACAATACCCAAATAATCGTGCCGAAAATTTTGTGGCAATGAGTTCCTTCCCCAGCTTTTCTGACGACGCCGGATCAGTGGTTTTACTCAACACATTGCAGGAAGTTATTGACGAATTTAGCTACACGGCAAAAATGCACTCGTCCTTTTTGGCTGACGAAGAAGGTGTTTCACTCGAACGCATCTCGCTGGAAAAAACCACTGCCGACGCCACCAACTGGCAATCAGCAGCCGAATCGGCAGGGTTTGCCACGCCCGGATTGCCTAATTCTCAAACCCGCAACGAAGCCGAAGTAAAAAATGAGATTACCTGCGAGCCACGAGCTTTCTCACCCAACGGCGATGGCTACAACGACGAACTCAGCATCCGATTTCGGCTCGACAAGCCCGGTTACATTGCCAATGTGCGCATTTTTGATGCAGTTGGCCGGTTGATCACGCACCTCATCAAAAACCAGTCGCTCGCGCAGGAAGGAAGCTGGACCTGGGATGGCAAAAACCAGGCTGGGCAAAAGCAAAGCATTGGTGTTTACATTATTCTGGTCGAATTGTTCGATTCAGAAGGACATCAAAAGACGTTTAAAAAAACGTGTATGCTGACAGACCGATTGGAATAAGAACATTTGTATAACATTTCAATCTCAATTCTGTAACAATACATAACTTTATAGAACAAATTTCAATAAACATCAATTCAACCCCA
>DAOPZV010000360.1:0-1897 GCA_035353575.1 Prolixibacteraceae bacterium
ACAATGGACGGAATCCCAAACAACACATCGAACGAAAGGCGTGTAATCTGCGCCAGTTGCGACTTTTCTGACAAATACAGGTTCAGGTAAAGAACAATTGGCAAGCTAAAGCACAGCCCCAGTGTGACCGAACCCACGACAATATAAACCGAACCAACGATGGCATTCAAAAGACCACCTTCTTTCCCGAGGTAAAAACCACCGCTCGGAATCTTCGAAACCATATCCCAGCTCATGGCAGGTAATCCGCGCTTCACAATGGCAACAACAATCATGAAAAGCGAAATCACGATGGTGAGCGTTGCCAGTATCATCAAACCTTTGAAGATACCTTCTTCTGTTTTTTTAATTCCACGGTGCCTCATAAAGCAAAGTTTTTCTCAATTCGGTTTAATACTAGCCTCGAAATAGCGTTGAAGGCCAAAATAATTACAAACAACAGCAAAGCCGAAAGCATCAAAGCGGAATCGTAGAGCGGGATCGACATCATTTCGCCATAGTTGTTGGCTATTAAAGCGGGCAGGGGATAGGCCGGATCGAAAACCGAGTGAGGCACTTCCGACACGTTTCCGCAAACCATCAAAACAGCAATGGTTTCGCCAAAAGCGCGCGAAATGGCCAGAACCACAGCGGCCGCCAGTCCTGGAAACGATTTCCGCAATACCACTTTTTTTATGGTTTGCCAGTTGGTAGCGCCCAACGAAAGAGAAGCTTCGCGCAAACCTCCGGGCAACGCATCAAAAATTTCAATAAAAACCGAAATCATCAGCGGGATAATCATGATGGCCAAAACGATTCCTCCGGCCAAAATGCTATAGCCAGTTGAAAACTCGACAAAATGGGGAGCCAGCTTTTCGGAAATAAACGGCACGATGACCAAAATTCCCCACACGCCATAAATTACAGGCGGAATTCCGGCCAAAACATCAATCATTGGGTAAACCACTTTCTTAATATAGGGATGCGCATATTCAGAAAGGTAAATGGCTGCCAATAAGCACAACGGCAACGAGAAAAGTATAGAAATACCTGTTACCCATAAAGTACCCATAATAAACGGGAAAAAGCCAAATTCACCTTTCAGCGGCTTCCAACTTTCGCCTCCTAAAAGTGCGGCAAGCGACTGCTTTTCCAAAATTGGTTCCGATTTAAAATACAAACTAATGCCAATAACCAGCGCAAAAACCAGCGAAGTTACGGTCAACGTAAGCATGCTGTGTTTAACCAGTAATTCGCGTATTTGTCGGTATTTACTGTACCTGATTCGATTCATATACTGCTCAATTTTTTTAACTTATTTCTTTAAAAACCTAAACCTGACAAGCGTTTTAAGACTGTCAGGTTTCGTGTGCCAAGCAAATACGCGGCACATAATCAACTCTATTTATCGATGAACTATTTGATTTTTTGTATTCCTGCGTCGAGCTTTTCTTTCGGAAGATTGATATAGCCGGCATCAAAAACGTATTTCTGCCCTTCGGTTAACGACCACCGAATAAACTCAACCAGTTCTTTTTTTACAGGTTTGCCGAACGTAACAAAATACAAGTCGCGAGCCGGAGGCGACGGATATTTGCCGTCAGCAATAGCTTTCACCAGTTTATCCTGAGTTTCGTAAAAGCTTTCTTCCGGATCAATTTTTCCATTGTTATTCACATCCAGCGGAACAACAATCACTCCGGGATTTGGCTTCTTTGTTTTGCTGTCGTACGCATAGCCAATGTTGTTGTAGGCAATTCCCTGCGGATCTTTCGTTACTGCCTGAGCCAATCCGGGGTCACCAAAAACACCTACCCCCAACAGGTCCTCTTGTTTTTTCCCCAGATATTTTGCCCAGGTCTCACCTGCACCGCACGCGTCGGAGCGGGTATAAACCCTTATTGGAACGGCACTTTTG
>DAOPZV010000361.1:0-1897 GCA_035353575.1 Prolixibacteraceae bacterium
AGTCGTTCGAATTTCCTTCGGTGTATGCCAATCAGCACAAACTGGCCAAAGCCAATGTTAAAAGCAGCGAGTGGCAACTGAAAACTTCGCAGCTCGAAACCGCCACCCAGGTGAAGCAGGTTTACTGGCAACTCGTTTATTTGTACTCGAAAGAAAAGTTGCTGAATTATCAGGACAGCCTTTATGCAGGATTTATGAAAGCGGCTCAATTGCGCGCCAAAGTGGGCGAAACCAACAAGCTGGAGATGATCACAGCCCGCTCGCAGAGCATGGAAATCAAGAACCAGTTGCAGCAAATTCAGGCTGACAAAACGATCCTGGCCCGCCAGCTACAGACTTTACTGAATACCAAAAGACAGCTCATTCCGGCAGACACAGTTTTGAAACCAATCTATTTTCAGCAGATTTCTCCTGAAAATAGTCTAACAGAAAATCCTTCGCTGGGCTATGCCAATCAACAAGTTGCCGTTTCGCACATCGAAAAGCAACTGGAAGTGAGCCGCGCCCTACCCGATTTTTCTGTGGGCTATTTCAGTCAGACCATGAAAGGCGAACAGGAAGTGAATGGCGTTGCGCGCAGTTTTGGTCCGGGCGACCGGTTCAACGGCATTCAGGCCGGAATCGCTATTCCGCTTTGGTACTCGCCGTTTGCCGCAAAAATAAAAGCCGCCAAACTGAAAGAGCAAGTTGCCAGCACGGATGCAGAGCAATATGCCAAAACATTGGAAAGCAACATTCTGTCGTTAATCGACCAATACCAGAAATACCAGAAAAGCATTGCCTATTACGAGAAACAGGCCATTCCTGAAGCCAACCTGATTATCAGTCAGGCCACGCAAAGCTACAAAGCCGGTGCACTCGATTACCTCGACTATGTGCTCAGTTTGGGCCGCGCATTGACCATTCGCCAGAATTATTTGGACGAGCTGAACAACTGCAATCAGACGGTTATTAATCTGGAATACCTTTCAGGAAAAAGCTTTTAGCGAGTAATGAATTATGAGTTATAAATTATAAATGAACAGATTACTATGATAAAGAATAGATTTTTCACTGTGTATGCTTTGTTTTTCCTGATGGCTTTAGCGGCTTGTAACAGCGGGGCAAAAAAGACTGAGGAACACGATCACGAAGCCGAACACGAGGAAGTTCTTCCGGAAGACATCGTTGAAATGCGCGAAGACCAAATCAAGTTGGCCAATATTGAAACCGGTTCCATTGAGATGCGCGCTATGAGCGGCACCCTGAAAGTAAACGGCATCATTTCCGTGGCGCCTCAAAATTTGGCCACGGTTTCGGCGCCGCTGGGCGGTTTTATCAAAAGCACCACGCTGATGCCAGGAAATTCAGTTTCGAAAGGTCAAACGCTGGCGATTATTGAAAATCAGCAATTTATAGATATTCAACAAAGCTATCTCGAAACCAAAAACAAATTCGAATTTGCGGAAGCAGATTACAAACGAAGCTCGGAACTTTACAAAGCCGACGTTTCTTCGGCCAAAAACTTTCAGCAAATCAGCAGTGATTACAAAACACTGAAAGCTCAGCTCAAAGCCTACGAAGAAAAATTGCTCCTGATTGGTATTAATCCAGCCGGGTTGAACGAAGATAACATCAGCAGTTCAGTGGCGTTGAAATCGCCCATTTCAGGCTTCGTTAAAACCGTTGGCATTAACCTTGGCAAATCGGTTTCGCCAACCGACGTTTTGTTTGAAATCGTCAACAGCAGCAAGCTTTTCCTGGAACTGACGATGTTCGAGAAGGATGCCGATAAAGTTTCACAGGGACAAAAAATCAGGTTTTACATCAACAACGAAACCGAGCCACATGACGCGGTTATTTCACAGCCTGGGCGTTCGATAAATACAGATAAAACCTACAAAGTCTATGCGAATGT
>DAOPZV010000362.1:0-1887 GCA_035353575.1 Prolixibacteraceae bacterium
TCAATGCCGAGATTGAGTTTTCGGGATAGCCGTTGTGTGCCGACCGGTGTGCTGCTACCAACAGGTATTTCGATTTCGGGTTATGAAATTCGGCGATGGTTTTATCGAATTTGCTTCCTGAGCTGAATGACATCAGGAAAAGCAGAACGATGGTTGAGATTGCTATTGTAGTCTGTTTCATAGTTATGGATTTAAGCCCCTACTTAGCCCTCCCTGAAAGAGAAGGCGGAGGGCGGTTTTAAAATGCTTCGGGCATTACTTTTTCGTAAAACAGTTTATTGTTCTGAAGGCTGATATTAAATGATGGCCACGTATTCAGTTTATTACCCAATTCAAGCCCCTTGTTTACGTCGCCTTTTACGATGTAGAAACGCATGTTCATTTCCCGGTTATCTTCGTTTAATTCTTCGCGGAAAACCAGTTTCTTATCTTTCATCTTCCAGGTGGCTGCCAAATGTTCAACCGAGCAATCTTTCACCAGACTATATCCGTTGCCCAGGTAAATGAACCCGTTGGAAAGTGCAAAAGCCGGATCGTGTTTCAGGTCAGTTGGAATTTGCACGGCAATTTCTTCACCTGCACCAGCCGAGTAATACAATCCATCAGCGGCTGTGTCAAATACAATTTCCACTGCGCCATCGGAAGGGCGTGCACATTTAAAATCGAGTTGGTAAAGGTTCTCATTCAGTTTAACAATGCTGCTCGTTGTTTGTCCGGCTTTTATAGCAACGGGAACAGGTGAGAAGCTTCCAACGCTCTGATTGCTTTTTTTGCTGTCCAATGCTTCAACTTTGCCTGTTTTGGTATCCAGACAGTAATTTGTATTCCGGCTGAATGCCAATATTTCCTTCAGTTTATCCGTGATTTGTGCCAGAATTTTTTTTGCATTAGCTACTTCAGCGGCAGTGTATTGTACTTCAACCAGCCAGGGTGTCCAGCCACTGGAGTCTGAGACTTCGGACAGCAAAAGGTGTCGCCATGCCTGTTCGAGTAGCTGTCGCAATTCGGTAACATCTGCACCTTTTGAGGCAGCATAATCGATCAGCTTTTCGTACATCAGCACCAAATTGCGAAGCTCGTAGCACAGTGCACGTGTAATACCATCGGTTTCAACGCCGCTGCGCTGGCGGCCCATCCACATAAACGGGCCGCAAACCGACATGTTCCAGGTTCCTTCCGGCACAAACGAATAATCAGGTATTTGGTAGCCCTTCAGATTTTTAATCTTTTCGGCCAGTTCGGTCATAGTAACAAATTTGTATCCTTCTTTTTCGAGTTTTTTGAAACGGTCGATGCTTTCTTTTTCCTGAGCCGGAACGCGGTAAAAATTGCTGCGGTAGTCGAGCGAGTTAAAAACTTCACCATCGTCGAGAAATGCGTAATCCCAGGTAAGGCTGTCCAGATTTTTCTTGCTGTCGATCAACCCCAAAATCTGATCATTCCCGTATTTGATGTTTACCAGCGGCAATGTTTCGTTTCTGTAATAACTATGTGGATCGGAACTCGTTGCAACTAAATCGTATTTACCTTTCAGCACGCTGGCATAAGCTGGCGTCCACTGAATTTCCTGTCCAAAAAAAACGCGCGAACGTTTCAGCCCATGTTTTTCCAGAATTTTATCGTTGATTTCAATAGATTTTTGCAGATCGAGTGCTGGATAGCCGATGAAAAACTGATCGGAATAGTGCGCAATCACCAGTTCTATTTGTCCGCGATTGACCAGCTTTTTAAGCAAAGCCAATACTTCAGGATGTTCTTCTGCAAAAACTTCTATAGCGTATCCTTGAATTTCGATATCCGATTTATACTGCGGATTTTTTTCAAAGAATTGTAACACCGGATAAACCGATTCTTTGATGATGCGGCTTTCTATTTTGTAGTCGCCAG
>DAOPZV010000363.1:0-1873 GCA_035353575.1 Prolixibacteraceae bacterium
ACAATTCCGAAGAAACCATAAGTCAACCCACCCAATGCCGGACCGGTAACCGCGGCAACCTGCCAGGCAGTGCTTCCCCAGGTAGCTGCGCCGGTGAGCAACTCTCGGGGAACCAATTGACCAAGCAACGCAGTGTGTGCAGGCATTAAAATTCCCCTGGTAAGGCCAACAAGGAATACAGTGACAAAAATCGGAGCAACTCCATTCAGCAACGGGATATGCAAATTGGCGGCCGATGTTGTTAAAATTGCTGACCCCAGCAAAAGCAATAAACTCGTGTACGACATGATTTTTTTCCGGTCCCATAAATCCACAAAATGGCCTGCGAACAAGGCGATGCACACCTGCGGAATGACTTCAGTTAAGCCAATCATCCCAAGCGAAAGCGGATTTTTGGTAATGTCGTACAACTGCCAGCCCACGATAACCGCCTGCATCAAGGTGGCTGAGGTCATGAAAAACCTGTAGGCAAGGAACAACCGAAAATTCCGGTATTTCATTACGGCAAAAGCTTCGTTGGAAAAGAAACGACTCATAAAAAGAGAATAATAAAAAGAGTTGACAGCAAAAGTAAACAATCGTTTCGCCGGTAAATTGCCACTATTGCTCTATTCCATTTAAAAATAGTATTAGTTTAATGTTTTAACTTTATGCAAAAATAAACGAACAGCAATGAGTACACTTGGAAATTTAATCTGGTTGATTTTTGGTGGCTTTTTAGTATTTATCGAATACATGGTTGCAGGATTTGTACTTTGCCTGACAATCGTCGGGATTCCTTTCGGCATTCAGGCATTTAAACTGGCGATATTGGCTCTTTGGCCCTTCGGAAAAACAATTGGAATAAAATCTTATGCGCCCGGCTGTCTTTCAACCATTATGAACCTGATTTGGCTGCTAATTGGCGGCATTTGGATTGCCCTCACTCATTTTGTATTCGGAATCCTGCTGAGCATCACCATCATTGGTTTTCCGTGGGGCAAACAACATTTTAAACTAATGTCGCTGGCGCTGACTCCTTTCGGAAGAGAAATTGTGGACAAGTAAAACTTTATTCAAAAAATGAATATACTGAAGTACACTGGTTCCAATGAACTAAAGATCTCCGGAAATTCAGACGTATTTATCAATGAGCTAAAAAAGGGTATCGTGGATAAATTGCACGAGTTGAAGATCTCAACTGAATTATCAGGCGACACCATCTTTTTCAAAAGATTCGTAATCATAGGCACTCATACTGGGGAAAATAAAAGACATCCGATGAAGATATTCAGGGAAGGGAGATTCAGAATTCGAAAAAACAGTTCAAACAAAATTGAAATTTACAGTGAAATCGGATTAGATTACCTATTGGTTTTATCCATTGCGATTGGATTTTTGGGAGTTTTTTTTATTGTATTTGTACTCGAATACTCCATCATAACTATCTTATCTTCTATAATAATCGGAGTTGCACTTTCAATAGCTGTCTATTTTTTAGGATTAATGTCTATCCTGACAATGTTAGACGAAATTTTGGAGACTTCATTGGCAAAGACCACCGATCGATTTGAATTATCAAACTAAAAATCAATAAAATGAGCTTATTTGGAAACGACGAACCTTCGTCAACGATTGAAATTGCAGGCCGCCCACTCACTTGTCCGGTTTGTTCGGGGCTGCAATTCTGGAAAAAACAAGCACAACTAAACACAGCAATGGCCACATTCTTTAACCTTGACTGGGCGAACCACACCGCGACCTGCCTGATTTGCGAAGGATGCTCTCACATCCTTTGGTTTCACGAAGAAATTTAACTTGAAAAGTGCCGGGTTTTACTCGTGCGTATGCAACCCGCATTCTTTTTTGGAGTTGTTTTCCCACCACCAGCGGC
>DAOPZV010000364.1:0-1868 GCA_035353575.1 Prolixibacteraceae bacterium
AATCGGGTCCGGCACAGGTTTCGCGCGAAGATACCAAACGCCGTATCACCGTTGGGTTCAATGTTCGAGGCCGCGACGTGCAAAGTGTGATTAAAGATGTTTCTACAGAAATAGACAGCAAAGTGAAATTTCCGCCAGCCTATTACGTGGCTTACGGCGGTCAGTTTAAAAACTTCGAAGCAGCCAAAGACCGTTTGCTGATTGCCGTTCCAGTGGCTTTGTTGCTCATTTTTGTGCTGCTGTTCTTTACGTTTCATTCGGTAAAACAATCACTTTTGATATTTACCGCAGTTCCGATGTCGGCCATTGGCGGTGTGTTTGCCCTCTGGGTGCGCGGAATGAATTTCTCCATTTCGGCAGGAGTCGGTTTCATCGCCCTGTTTGGGGTAGCTGTGCTGAACGGAATTGTGCTGATTGCCGAGTTTAACCGCCTCGAAAAAGAAGGCATGACCGACATTTACGAACGAATCCGGAAAGGTTTGCACACCCGTCTTCGCCCGGTAATTATGACGGCTGCGGTGGCTTCGCTCGGCTTTTTGCCAATGGCTTTATCCAATTCAGCCGGTGCCGAGGTGCAAAAACCGCTGGCCACCGTGGTTATTGGCGGCTTGATCACCGCAACGATTTTGACCCTGATTATTCTTCCGATTTTCTATATCTATTTCTCAGGAAAAAGGAAAAGAGTTTCCGGGAAAAATACAGCTACAATTCTTGTGATTGTCGCGTTGTTTGGCGCAAATCAGGCGCAGGCGCAGGAAAAGAAAACCATCAACTTGAAGGAAGCCATACAAATGGCACTCGACAGCAACCTTACGGTGCGCTCGTCGGGTTATTCGCTTGAAGTTCAGAAAGCCTTGAAAGGTGCGGCCTGGGATTTCGGCAAAACTAACATCGACGGGCAATTCGGGCAGTTTAACTCCTATTCCAAAGACAACAGTTTTACGCTTTCTCAGTCGTTCGAATTTCCTTCGGTGTATGCCAATCAGCACAAACTGGCCAAAGCCAACGTGAAAAGCAGCGAGTGGCAACTGAAAACTTCGCAGCTCGAAACCGCTACCCAGGTAAAACAAGTGTATTGGCAACTGGCTTATTTGTACTCGAAAGAAAAGTTGCTGAATTATCAGGATAGCCTGTATTCGGGATTTATGAAAGCGGCCGAATTGCGCGCCAAAGTGGGTGAAACCAACAAGCTGGAGATGATTACTGCCCGTTCGCAGAGCATGGAAATCAAGAACCAGTTGCAGCAAATTCAGGCCGACAAAACGATATTGGTGCGCCAGCTACAGACTTTCCTGAATACGAAAAGCCAGCTCATTCCGGCAGACACGGTTTTGAAACCAATCAATTTTCAGCAGATTTCTCCTGAAAACAGTCTGGCAGAAAATCCTTCGCTGGGTTACGCCAATCAGCAGGTTGCTGTTTCTCACATCGAGAAACAACTGGAATTGAGCCGCGCCCTACCCGATTTTTCTGTTGGCTATTTCAGTCAGACCATGAAAGGCGAACAGGAAGTGAACGGCGTTGCGCGCAGTTTTGGTCCGGGCGACCGCTTCAACGGCATTCAGGCCGGAATTGCCATTCCGCTTTGGTACTCGCCGTTTGCCGCAAAAATAAAAGCTGCCAAACTGAAGGAGCAGATTGCCAGTACCGATGCCGAACAGTATTCCAAAGCGCTGGAAAACAATTACCAATCGTTGATCGATCAATACCAAAAATACCTGAAAAGCATTGCCTATTACGAGAAACAGGCCATTCCTGAAGCCAACCTGATTATCAGTCAGGCCACGCAAAGCTACAAAGCCGGTGCGCTCGGTTACCTCGATTATGTGCTCAGTTTGGGCCGCGCATTGACCATTCGCCAGAATTAC
>DAOPZV010000365.1:0-1862 GCA_035353575.1 Prolixibacteraceae bacterium
ATCGGTTACCCTGGCTTTCGATTTGGTGAGTGGAATCACATCAGGATCAGCCGATTTTGCGATGAATTCGGATGAAATCAATCGTTTTGTGCGGCAGTGCAATGCTCTTTTGATTACGCATAAACACCAGGATCATGCCGATTTAAGGATAGCCACGGCATTTGTCGATGCTGGCTTGCCGGTTTTAGCTACGGACGAAACATGGCCCAATGAACCAATATTCTCGAAAATTATTCACCCGGAACGTTCGGCAGAAAAACTTCAGCAATTAAAACTGAAAAATTACTCGTTGGAATTGTATGTATTTCCGGGTCACCAACTGCGTTCGGCCATCAACAATGTTTACTTGGTGAAAACTCCCGAAGGAATTGTTTTGGCGCACGACGGCGATCAAATTAACGAAGATGATCTGATGATGGACTGGGAATGGATCGATCAGCTTGGGAAAAAACACCCGGTTGATGTGCTCATGACCAATGCCTGGACAACCGACATCATGCGGATAGTAAAGGGCTTTAATCCGAAATTGGTATTGCCGGGACATGAAATCGAATTGGGGCACACCGTTTGGGACCGGCTGCCTTTTTGGGGTGACGACGATTACCTTGGACTGAATTATCGGGAATTAAAAAAATCGGATTACCCGGTTGTGGTTACGGTTTGGGGCGAATCGTATTTGTACATGCCCGAGTTAAAAAACAAGAAATAATTGGTCTGAAAATAGGAGTAGTGCATAACCTGTAAAACTGAAAATTATGCAAAAACGAATTTTTATTCTGTGGTTAATCTGGACGCTTTTAGGAGCTGGTTTAATTTATGGTGTGGCGGCTTCCGATTCGAAAAACACGATGATTTCGATTGTTGCCATGGTACTGAGTGTTTCGCCGTTGCTGGGATTCATGCTGGCTTTGGGTTCTCCAAAGGCTTCAACGCAGTTCAACAACTGGCTTCGGACCGATAAAAATTCCATTTTTTATGTTTCCGGCGGAATTACTTTTTTGTTCGCACTTCCGGGTTTACTGACCATCACATTCAATCCATACACAACCACAATTTTTGCATGTCTGGTTCTTGGTATATTGAATTCATTGAAGAAGCTTGAAAGCGAAACCTTTGCTCTGACCTGGACCGATGTGATTCTCTGGATTGTGCTTTGGATTCCGTTCGATCTTCGGTGGTCGATGGAAATGCACCCGATGCTCGATTACACATGGTGGTCGATCGCTATTTCGGTTATTGCTGTAATTGGCTGGCGTGGCTACAGAAAAGCTGAAATCGGGATTAATCTGGTTCCCCGGTTTAAAGATTTATACATTGCCCTTTTGGCTTTGCTTATGATCATGGCAGTGATAGTTCCTCCTGGAATAATCACCGGATTTTTGAAGTTCAATATTCCGGATACATTTCCTGTTGCAAAGCTTGCGACTCACTTCATTGGTCTTTTTCTTACTGTTGCTCTTCCTGAAGAATTGTTTTTCAGAGGATTGCTCTTACGCGGATTGGAGAAAGCTTCCTCTAAAAAATGGATGCCGATGGTAGTTTCGTCGGTGGCCTTTGGCTTGATGCACTGGAACAATATCGGTGGCTTAGGTATGCAAATAACCTATGTTTCATTGGCAGCAGTTGCGGGTTTGGGCTATGCGTGGGCATACAAAAAGAGTGGAAACAATTTATTCGCTGCTATTCTTACGCATACGCTGGTCGATTGGGTTTGGAAGTTGATTCTGGCGAGTTGAAACTCATTGAAAAATTGATGCTTATGAATAAAAAGATTTTTGCAATTTCAGTATTTCTGATGGCAATTTTAGCTTTCATTGCAACGGTTTTTCATTATCCGGTACACATTCAAAACGCTCTGACTC
>DAOPZV010000366.1:0-1852 GCA_035353575.1 Prolixibacteraceae bacterium
TGAGTTCGTGCAACAATCAACCCAAACAACCTGCAAGAGACATGAGTAATCCATTCTTTAAAGAATACGCCACTCAGTTCCAGGTTCCGCCGTTTAACGAGATTAAACTAGAACATTACATTCCTGCAATCGACGCTGGAATTGCTGATCAGATGGCCGAGATCAAAGCCATTACCGACAATAAAGAGGAACCAACTTTCGACAACACGATTTTGGCTTTCGACCAGTCGGGTCTTTTATTGAACCAGGTGAGCAATGTATTTTTCAACATCAACTCGGCCAATACCGACGACAAAATGCAGGAACTGGCCCGTCAGATTACACCAAAACTGTCGGCTCACCGCGACAACATTGCACTAAACAAAGAGCTGTTTGCCCGTATTAAATCGGTGTACGATCGTCGCGCCAGTTTAAAGCTGAATGCCGATCAGTTACGCGTTGTTGAAAAATATTACCAGGATTTTGCCCGAAGTGGTGCCAACCTTCCGGAAGATAAGCAAGCCGAATTGCGCAAGCTGAATGACGAATTATCGATGCTGGAACTGAAATACGGCGAAAACAATCTGGCAGAAACCAATAAAAATTTCAAGCTGGTAATTGACAAGGAAGCCGACCTGAAAGGTTTGCCTGCCGATGTTATTGCCGGAGCAGCCGAAACAGCCAAACAAGACAGTTTAGCCGGAAAATGGGAATTCAAACTGCAAAAACCAAGCATGATCCCATTTTTGCAGTATGCCGAAAACCGCGATCTACGCGAGAAAATTTACAAAGGCTACCTTATGCGCGGCAACAATGGGAATGCCAACGACAATAAGGACGTTATCGTTAAAATGGTGAAACTGCGCGACCAGAAAGCCAAATTGATGGGTTTCCCAAACTATGCGGCTTATGTGGTTGATGTAAACATGGCCAAAACTCCTGAAAACATTAATCAATTCCTGATGAAATTGTGGACTCCAGCCCTGGAGCGCGCCAAGAAAGAACGCAACGACATGCAGGCGATGATCAATAAGGAAGGCGGCAAATTCAAGCTGGCCATGTGGGACTGGTGGTATTATGCCGAAAAAGTGCGCAAAGCCAAATACGACCTCGACGAGTCGCAATTGAAACCTTACTTCAAACTTGAAAATGTGTTGGATGGCGTATTCTATGTAGCCAACAAATTGTATGGAATCAAATTCATCAAACGCACCGATATTCCGGTCTATTGTGACGAAGCCACCGCCTACGAAGTTCAGGAAGCCGATGGTAAACACATCGGGATACTGTATTACGATTTCCATCCTCGTGCCGGGAAAAGTGCCGGAGCATGGTGTACATCGTTCCGTAGCCAAAGTTACATCAATGGTAAAATGATCACTCCGGTTGTTTCCATCGTATGTAACTTCACCCGTCCAACCGGCGACACTCCCGCTTTGCTGAGTTTCGACGAAGTAACCACACTTTTCCACGAATCAGGTCATGCTCTTCATGCCTTGTTTACTGACGGCCCATACAACCGCATTGCTGGCGCAGTACCTAACGATTTTGTTGAGCTGCCTTCGCAGGTAATGGAAAACTGGGCTGCCGAACCCGAAGTACTTCGCTATTATGCAAAAAATTATAAAACCGGCGAAGTAATTCCTGAATCACTAATTACCAAACTCGAAAAGAGTGCTCAGTTTAACCAGGGATTCGAAACTGTTGAATACCTTGCTGCTTCGTTACTCGATATGGATTGGCATACACAAACTCCGGCAACCGATGTGGAAGCTTTCGAAAAAACTGCTATGGACAAAATCGGCTTGATTCCTGAAATTGCACCACGCTACCGCAGTACCTACTTTACCCACATCTTCTCAGGCGGATATTC
>DAOPZV010000367.1:0-1840 GCA_035353575.1 Prolixibacteraceae bacterium
CCGGGCAAATGGATATTCGTTGCGAAACGGGTTCTGTTTATTTTCAGGTTGAAGAGTACAAGCGACCCAAATTTGAAGTGAACTTTGAGCCTGTAAAAGGTTCGTACAAATTGGGGAAACCGGTTACTGTTACCGGAAAAGCGATGGCCTATGCCGGAAGTTCGGTGTCGGGCGGTAAAGTAAAATATAGGGTAGTTCGCGAGATTCACTTCCCCTATTTTTGGAATGTGGGCCGGTATATGTCGAGGCAAACCAACATGGAACTGACCAACGGTGAAACCGAAACTGCCGCTGATGGCTCTTTCCGGATTACATTCGATGCCATTCCTGACAACTCTTTCGACAGGAAAAGTCAGCCCGTTTTTTCTTATTCCGTAAAGGCCGAAGTAACCGACATCAACGGCGAAACGCACGAAGCTGAAACGACTGTTTCGGTGGGCTACCAATCGCTGCTTGTTACTACCAATCTGTCTGAAGAAGTGAATCTGGATAAAGGCTTTCAGTTTTCGCTTTCAACCACCAATCTGAACGGTGAAAAAGAAAAAGCTTCGGGAGCTATAAAAATTATAAAACTGCAAAGCCCTGATCGTGTGCTGTATGCGCGCAAATGGAATCGCCCCGACCGTTTCACCATGACCCGAAGCGAGTTTGAAAAAATATTTCCGAACGAGGTTTACGACAACGAGAACGATGTAACTACCTGGAAGAAAGAAAATGTAGTGTATTCTGCCGATTTCTCAACTCCAAAGGATTCGCTGATTCAGGCTACAAAAAGCATTCAACCAGGGAATTATCTGGTAGAAATAAATACGAATGATGCTTTTGGAGAAAAGGTTTCTTACACTAAATATGTCAATACATTTTTGCCGCAAAACGGGCGCTCTTCAATTACCACGCCAGTTTCGTTCCGCCTGCTAAATTCTTCCGGAGAACCGGGCCAAAATGTACAACTGCTGATTGAGACGTCGGAAAAGAAAGTTCAAATAATGTACGAGCTGGTTCTTGACAACAAGCTTCTTGAAAGGCAATTTCTCACTGTGAATGCCGAATGCAGATTGCTTTCTATCCCTGTAAAAGAAGAATATCGTGGCAACTTTTCAATTGGGTTCGTAACAGTCAAAAACAACCGAGTTTTTACTGACAATCATGTTGTTCAGGTGCCTTTTTCGAATAAGAAATTGGACGTGCAATTTGCTTCATTCCGCAGCAAATTAGCTCCCGGACAAAATGAAGAATGGCAAATTATCCTGAAAGACAACAATGGAGAGAACGTTGCAGGAGAATTACTTGCCTCAATGTACGATGCTTCGCTCGATCAATTCGCTTCGCTAAATTGGTTTTTCAACCTTTATAATTCGCGCTACGATTCCAGAAGATGGGGAGTTCAAAGCTTTGGATTGGAAACTAGTAATCAATATTATTATCCCGAGTTTTTAAACCCAACAGTATCTAGAGGATACGACCAGCTAAACTGGTTTGGGTTTGGGCTTGGAAATGGATATTTTGGTGGAAGGAAGAGGTTCATGATGAAAAGTGCCAGAGGGTTAAATACGGATGCAGTCGCCGTTATGGAGGCATCTGCACCAATGGAGGAAGGTGACAACCAATCAAAGCTGATGATTAGCGACGAACAAGTTGCAACTGGAGTAAAATATGTTGCCCCGGTGGTTGTTGATTCAATAGAAGAAAATGGTTCTTCACTAATCAAAAAAACTTCCGAGCCACAACCCATCCAAATCCGCAAGAACCTTGCTGAAACAGCGTTCTTCTATCCGCAGTTGGCAAGCAACGAAAAGGGCGAAATTGTGCTGAAATTTAAGGCACCTGAAGCGTTGACCCG
>DAOPZV010000368.1:0-1834 GCA_035353575.1 Prolixibacteraceae bacterium
GTAAGAACTGGTACTTTGGTTGCGCGTGTCAAACTATACAATCCGGATGGTGCTCCTAACATTAAGGACTATCATAAACTAAGACCAATTCCAAATACATACATCGACCGCTTGTTACCAAAACCAGCTGCAGCTGATGTACAAAATCCGGGATACTATTAGTAGAAAGTCAGGATAGTTTACCTATCCAAATTTTACTTTGATATATTTCGATTCCTTTTGAGGCATTCTCCTTTGCGGAGGATGCCTCTTTTTTGCTTAAAATATTCTCGAACGTCGATAAAAAACCAGCAAACTTCCATAGTGTTTTTTTCCAGGGCCATCAGGTTTTACTTTTATTGTGGTAGATTTGTGTGCATTGTTTCTTCCAGAATTTTTAAGCCTGAAAGTTTTGCAACAACTTTTCCGGCGATTGGTTGAAATAATGACGCAACTATTTAATTGCCAAATATTAATCCTAAACTGTAACCAACAATGAAAAAAATTCTGGCATTGTTCTTTTCATTTTTGGCCGTTTTTTCATTCGCCCAGCCTGGCGGACGGCCCAATGAAATCAAAAAACTTATCCGGATTGAAACTGCCAATACCGCTCTGGTATATGCGGTAGGTTCAAATCAAAAATTGTATCAGCTTTATTTAGGCGAAAAACTAAAATCGGCTGACGAATACCAGTCGATGAGTCCGCGAAACGAAGCTTTTGTGGCTTCGGGAACCGATAACTTGTTTGAGCCAGCTATTAAAATGCTTCACAACGATGGCAATCCTTCGCTCGAATTGCTTTATACCGACGATTCGACGGTTGAAAAGGACAATGTATTAACCACTTCCATCGTGTTGAAAGACCCGAAATATCCGATTGAAGTGAAACTGAATATTGCGGCCTTCAAAGCTGAAAACGTATTTAAAATCTGGACTGAAATCAGGCATCAGGAAAAAGAGCCGGTTACAATGACCAACTTTGCATCCGCTATGCTGCATTTCGACGCCGAAAAGTATTTCCTTACCCAGTTTCATGGCGATTGGGCTAAAGAAATGCGTATGGAAGAAAGTCAGCTGACCAGCGGTATTAAGATCATTGACAGTAAGCTCGGTACACGTGCTAACATGTACGAATTTCCTTTGTTTATGCTGGCCAAAAATCAGCTTGCCACCGAAACTTCAGGAGAAGTGATTGCTGCAAACCTGGGCTGGACAGGCAGTTTCCAGATGTTGTTCGAAATCGACAATTCCAATTCGCTGCGGGTGGTTTCGGGTATTAATCCGTTTGCTTCGGAATACCATTTAAAACCGAACGAGAATTTTGTTACTCCTGAATTTATATTTACTTACAGCAATCACGGAAAAGGTTTGGCTACCCGCAACCTGCACAACTGGGCCCGCAATTATGGTGTGCTCGATGGAAATGGTAACCGCTTAACCATCCTGAACAACTGGGAAGCCACTTATTTCGATTTCAATGAGGAAAAACTGACCGAGCTTTTCGGTGGAGCCAAAGAACTGGGCGTTGATGTATTTTTGCTCGACGATGGCTGGTTTGGCAATAAATATCCGCGCTCGAACGACCGCGCCGGATTGGGCGACTGGCAGGAAACAAAGACTAAATTGCCTCACGGAATTGGTTACCTGGTGCAACAAGCCGAAGCCAAAGGCGTGAAATTCGGTATTTGGATTGAACCTGAAATGGTGAACCCGAAAAGCGAACTCTACGAAAAGCATCCCGATTGGATTTTGAAATTGCCAAACCGCGACGAACATTATTACCGCAACCAGCTTGTGCTCGATTTAACCAACCCGAAAGTTCAGGATTTTGTTTTTGGCGTGGTTGATGAAATGC
>DAOPZV010000369.1:0-1831 GCA_035353575.1 Prolixibacteraceae bacterium
TCGAAAGAACTGGAAGAAAACGGGTTCGACCCAATGCCGGTTTACACGCCGCACGATCAGCCGGAAGAAGGTTATTACCGCCTGATTTATGGTCGTGCTCCGATGCACACCTTCAGCCGCACCGCCAATAACCGCAACCTGGTTGCCCTGATGCCTGAAAATGCAGTTTGGGTGAATCCACAGGTGGCCGAATTATGGGGCCTGAAAAAAGATCAGTACGTGTGGCTAAAAAATCAGGATGGTGTGTTGTCGAATTTTCCGGTGAAAATCCGCGTCACACAACGCATTCGCTGGGATTCGATTTACATTGTTCACGGTTTCGGGCATCACCATAAACCACTTTCTTATGCTTTTGGGCGCGGGGTAAACGATACCGAACTGATTTCGAAAGTAAACATCGACCCGATTATGGGCGGAACCGGAATGCGTGGCAACTTTGTCACTTTTGTTAAAGAAAATCCAAAGAAGGAGGCTATATCATGAGATATGCAATGGCAATTGATACCCGGAAATGCGTAGGCTGCAGCGATTGTGTGGTGGCCTGCCAGACCGAAAACAATGTACCGGTTGGTTTTTGCCGCGACTGGGTGACCGAAGTGGTTGACGGAACCTACCCGAATGTGAGCGTCGAATTGCGTTCGGAACGATGCAACCACTGCGACAACTCGCCTTGTGTGCGTTGTTGCCCAACAGGAGCAAGTCACTTTGAAGACGGCGGAATCGTGCTGGTTGAACACAGCAAATGCATTGGTTGCGGTGCCTGTATTCAGGCTTGTCCGTACGATGCCCGCTACTCGCATCCTGAAGGTTATGTCGATAAATGTACCTTCTGCATTCATCGTGTCCGCGAAGGAAAAGACCCGGCCTGCGTGAGCGTTTGCCCAACCAGTTGCATGTATTTCGGTGATTTAGACGATCCGAACTCAAAAATCGTGAACGTGCTGAAAAACCGCAAATTCAAGTCGCTGGCACCCGAAGCCGGAACAAAACCACAAATTTTTTACCTGATTTAAGATCAACCACATAGACACATAGGGCACATTGAAAAGAAAAAGTACAAAAACACTAGTTCCCTGTAGTCTTTGAGTTAAAATCAATAAACAAATGAAAAACAACTATATAGACAATTTATTTACACAAAAAGAAATAAAACTATGTGTTCTATGTGCCTATGTGGTTCAAAATAATAGACTATGAAAGAAGAATTGTTTGCAAGCGGACGCAATATCCCGAATATCGATCCTTATTTAAATATCTGGCACTGGCAGATCCCGGGCTACCTTTTCCTCGGTGGACTGGCTGCCGGAATACTGTTCTTCGCCAGTTTTTTCACCATCATGGGCAAGGAAAACAAGATGGAAGCCACCGTTAAAAAAGCGCCAATGATTGTACCTTTTGCGCTGGTTTTGGGGTTGTTCTTCCTGTTTCTCGACCTGAAACACAAACTTTATTTCTGGCAATTATACACCACGGTTCGCATTCAATCGCCGATGAGCTGGGGTGCCTGGGTGCTGATGGCCATTACTCCCCTATCGATGATTTGGGCGGCCAGTTATGTGCGCGAACTTTTCCCGAAATGGGACTGGAAATACGATATCCTGAAGAAATTCGAAAAATGGGTAATTGCCAACCGTACCCTGATTGCCTGGCCAATGGCACTGTTATCAATCATTCTCGGCATCTATACCGGCATCCTGTTGTCGGCCTTCAATGCCCGCCCACTTTGGAACACCTCTATTTTAGGGCCATTGTTCCTCGTCTCCGGAATGTCAACCGGAGCGGCTGTTATCATGCTGATGAGCAAAGATCACAAGGAACGCAAAATCATCGG
>DAOPZV010000370.1:0-1812 GCA_035353575.1 Prolixibacteraceae bacterium
TCGGCCGACCTGAGTTTCAGGCAGGATATGGCAGAACTTCACTTCCATTTGTTAAATGCCGAAGTGAACAGAAACACCTTTATGCCTGTGAGCTACAACATCAACGTCGATTTTTCGGGCCTGGGTATGAAGGCGAAGTTCAACGGCGTTGTTTCAATCAACGAGTATGCAACCACTTTAAATCCGGCACTCGACCACAGTTTTCTCGACCGCATTAAAAATCAGCAGTTGAAGGAGCAGCAAACTGTTCAGGAATTTCTGGATAAGGAAAAAAAGGAGCAGGAAAAAGTTGAAAAGAGCAAAGCGCAGGCACGTATTGATGCGCTGATGCAAAAAACACAGCTCAGCAACCGCGAGACGGTGAAGCTGAACCGGATGATTGAAAACGAGGCCAGGCGAAATAGTCCACCCGAGCCGCTCGAAATAAAGTCGTCGTTTGTGGTTAGTCCGAAGCGGGAGAAGAACGATTCGGCTTACTGGAATTCGCTCCGACCGGTGCCGCTCACCCAATCGGAGCAAAAAAGTTTTGCATCGAAAGATTCGTTTTTGCTGAAGGCTTCGAAACCTGAATTTAAAGATTCAGTAACCAATGCAAAGCGAAAATTCAGGCCAAAGCATTTGCTGATGGGCAAAACATACAACTATTCGGTTGATTCGATTAAAAAGCAGGAATTTTTTACCATCCCCGGAATCATGAATCCCGGATCGCTTTCGTTTAATTCGGTCGATGGCTTGCGCACCGAGTTGCCTTTCAGTTATTCGAAAGCCGACAGTTTGGGGCATCGCCTCCAGCTCAACACCGAACTCGGCTATGCTTTTGCGCGCGAAAAGCTCGACGCTTCGTTTCGTTTTGCCCGGAAATGGGACGGGATGACAAACAGTTGGCTGGGATTCAGTTTGGGTACCACAACTTCCGATTTTAACCGGACGAGCGGAATGGCGGCCACCGACAACGATTTATATACACTCTGGTTCGAGAAGAACTACAAGCGCTTTTACCGGCGCGACTTTTTACAATTGAATGCCAGCCGCGATTTGGCCAACGGGCTAAACCTCGCGCTAACTGTTGACTACAGCGACAATCGTCAGCTAAGCAATCATTCCAGTTATTCCTTTATTAAGTACGCCGACCGTGAGATACAGCCCAATATTCCGGCGAACGATTTGTTGCAGAGTTGGCAACTCGAAAACCACCAAACCTTTGGAGCACGTGTGGCTTTGGAATACACGCCGCGCTACCGCTATCGCATACGAAACAACTCGAAAATATATGCCAGCAGCAAATACCCCACTTTTTTGCTGAATTATACCAAAGCTTTTTCAGGAGTTTTGGGCAGCGACTCGAAATACGATTTGCTGAAAGCCGGAATTCGGCAAACGCTTGATTTTGGTGTGGCTAACCAGTTTTCATACGTTGTTGATATGGGCGGTTTCCTGAATAAGGACAAACTGTATTTCGAAGATTTTCGCCATTTCAATGCGCTGCCTGTTAATTTTCTGTTCTCGCCGTATGCCAACAGTTTTCGCTTGTTGCCCATGTACGTGTATTCAACCAATCAGCGGTTTCTGGATGCCCATGCTAATTTATGCACCCGAAAATTAATCCTGAAGCAGTTGCCGTTGGTTCGCAACATGTCGTTTTCCGAAAGGTTGTTTGTGAATTACCTCAGCACACCGCAAATGAATAATTACGTTGAGACTGGCTATGGAATCAATAATGTGTTTTTGATGTTTAACCTTGAAGTTGTTGCCGGTTTCGAAAATGGCAAATACCAGTCGGCCGGTTTTAAAGTAAGCATGAATTTGAAGTAG
>DAOPZV010000371.1:0-1810 GCA_035353575.1 Prolixibacteraceae bacterium
CAACCCAAATATTTGACCAACAGTTTGGTCGCTGCTGGCGGTTGAGCGCCATGTCCAGTTGGGGTGATCATTTGCTGGAAGCCACAGCAGGGCCGGACTTCCTGAGACCAATTCCCTTTTCTGCCAGCCTTCTGTTTTGGTGTTGGCTAAAATATAATCGCGTTCGTAGCTTCGGGCAAAAAGCCCCTTTATGCCTGTTACAGTATGCATTCGCTCCAAAGCTTCGAACGATTCGTAGGCATTTTCTTTGGCTTCTTCAGACCCGGTTACTTTATACCTGAACATTTGGCTGGCAAGATACATGCCGGTCCACAGGTTGTCGCTGGGCTGATTACCCGTTTGTGCCGACGAGTAACTTTCAACGAGTCGCACCGAACTCGAATTAATTCCGTAGCGAATATTCTTTTGACGCACCTGTTTTTCGAAAAACAGGGCCTTGTCTTCCAATGTCATCTTCTCACAACAAATCTGGGCCAAACCTTTGTCCGTTAGAATTACTACAGATTGATCGGGACCTTTTTCGATTGCCACAACCCGATTTCCCGGAAGCCAACGTTCGTAGGCATAGTAATCGTATTTGCCCTGTTTATTGAGTTTGAATGCGCCGTTTGTTGAACCGAACCAAAGCTCCCCGTCTATTTCGTTTATACAGGTAATGTTTTCGCACGGAAGCTTTGAATAAAGCGTTTTATTAGGAAGAATTAGATACCCCGAAGTTGTACCAACGACAATCTTTCCGTTTGGCAAGAGTTCTGCACAGTTGATTCCGTTTCCTGAATAAAGCAGATTGATTTTTTTAGCTGAAGTGAACTCCGATACCGACTTGGGCGATACCAAAATATATCGGTTCTCTTTTTTCTGAAACTTCAACTGAATCAGATTATCCGTTAATCCTCTCCAGACGATTTCACTTTTTTCATTCAATAGTTGTAGGTTCTTTCCGTCTGAAATCAGAAACTGAAAATCATTTCCGGCAGCGAATAATTTGGCTTCAGCTAAAGTATGGTCGATTTGCAGTTTGCCTGCCCACGCATTGCTAAATATTTGTTTCTGATCGAGAAATACAGTTTGATTTTGGCATGTCAGAATTGATCGTATTTGTTTGGGCAACATTTGAGTATAGGCCACATCCTGAATAAGTTTTCCGGAGTAAAACAGGCTGCCATTATCGGGAATAACAAGCTCGTCACCGAGCAAAATTCGGATTTGACCATCGCGGTTACACGATATTGCCGATGCTTTTTGCTTAAGTTGCTCTTCAGTGAAATAATATTTTATACTGAAATTTTGCGAATAAGCGCTATCCTGATAAACCTGTTGTCCTTTGGAGTTAATCTGTACTTGTCGGTTGGATTGTACTTTTCTGATACAGCCAGTGAAGAACAGAAATAAAAATAGGAATAAAATATAGCTATGTATTTTAGGTTTCATCAAAAATGGCTTAATCGATTTAGTATAAAACAAAGAAACAGTATTCGCTAAACGGGAACTTCTCCTTTTTTAATCAAAACACGTAGTATTTTCACTTTGAGTCTAATGCGTCAAAAAAGAACATCAGTTGTATAGTAGTCATCAAAATGCACAGATAATAGTTAATTACAGCCGAAGTTTGAAATCGATAAAAATATGTACTAGCCAGTGCCAGGTTAAAAAATAATGCAAAATGAACAAAAAAGCTGAATGGATTTTGTCACTTATCAGCTTTCTTTATGAAGCAAAATTTAACTAAGCTTTTTCCAAAACTAAACTGAATCATACGCATGAAGAAAAATTTTCCTGTCATACATTATTTTCTACTAATTGTCTTTTT
>DAOPZV010000372.1:0-1760 GCA_035353575.1 Prolixibacteraceae bacterium
GATCGCTTCCCTGCGTTTACTCATGCCCGACATTAACATTGCTGCAGCCACTGCATTACAAGCTATCGATCCGGCCGGGCGCGAAAAAGCGCTGACCATAGGTGCCAATATCATCATGCCCAACCTCACTCCTACCAAATACCGTAAGGAATACCAATTGTACGAGGATAAACCATGTCTGGACGAAGATGCCGAATTGTGCCGTAATTGTCTGGAAGCCCGTATTGAAATTTCGGGTTGCAGAATTGGCTATGGTGAATGGGGCGACTCGAAACATTTCAGGAAAAACAAAGCATAAACCGTTCTGTTCTGTGCTTTTTTTGATTCGAATCCGAATCTTCTTCGATTTATTTTCTACTTTTAGACCTGTAACCAATAACTAAACCAACTATGAAGTCGAACCGAAGAGATTTCCTCAAATCGGCATCAGTGCTGTCTGCTGGTGCATTTCTAATTCCCAATTTTATAAGTTGCGCTCCATCAAAGCGTTTAAATATCGCAGTAATTGGTGTTGGCGGACAGGGGAAAGCCAACTGGAGCAAATTGATCAACCAGAAAGACCCTAAATGGAATGAAAATATTGTAGCGCTTTGCGATGTTGACGACAATCGTGCTGCCGATGGTTTTAAAGCAATGCCAAACGCCAAACGGTTCAAAGATTATCGCCAGATGTTCGACCAGATGCATAAGGAAATTGATGCGGTAATGGTTTGTACTCCCGATCACTCACACTTTCCGGCAGCAATGGCTGCCATGCAACTGGGCAAACATGTAATTGTTGAGAAACCACTTGCCCACAACATCTGGCAGTTGCGCACTCTTCAGAAAGCAGCCAAACACTACAATGTAATAACTCAGATGGCCAACCAGGGACATGCAACAAACGGCATCAGGCTGATAAAAGAATGGTACGAAGCCGAAATACTGGGCAATGTTACAGAAGTAATTGCATGGTTCGACGGACCGGATTTTGGTCCTGGAAAATACTTCAATAAACCGGAAAGTTTTCCACCGGCAGAGCAACCT
The DNA here is from genome assembly GCA_035353575.1 of Prolixibacteraceae bacterium. Lineage (GTDB taxonomy): Bacteria > Bacteroidota > Bacteroidia > Bacteroidales > Prolixibacteraceae > Aquipluma. Next base: position 1,027 of record DAOPZV010000372.1, read on the forward strand.
GTTCCTGGATATTTCGACTGGAACTTGTGGCTGGGACCAGCGGCAAACCGTCCATACAACGGCATTTACCATCCAAAGACCTGGCGCGGCTGGTTCGACTTTGGAAATGGTGAATTGGGCGACTGGTGTTGTCACACCCTCGACGCACCTTTCTGGTCACTTGATTTAGGTATGCCCAATGTGGTTGAAGCTGAGTTTAAATCGCCAGTACCTGATAACAGTTTTGTTTCCGACCAGGCCATTATTCGCTGGGATTTCCCGGCACGTGGCAACAAAGTTCCGGTAACCATGCGCTGGTACGAAGGAAAATTAAAACCAGAAATTCGTCCGGAGTGGAATCTGGATAAACTTCCAGGAAGTGGAATGATTATGGTAGGTGATAAGGTAAGCCTGATGACCGGAGGAAGACCAAACGAGCCCAAGCTGTTGATGAAAGAAGATGAATGGAAGGAGTTTCAGAAAAACCCACCTGCACAAACGATTCCGCGTACTTTTGATGAAAATCCGCAGCGCGAGTGGGTCGAAGCCATTAAAAACGGATCGGTTTGCGGTTCAAATTTTGATTATGCTACCAAACTTGTTGAAATGTCGCTTACCGGTGTTTTGGCTCAACGATTCAATACCCGCATTGAATACGATGCAGCAAATATGAAAATTACCAATCATCCTGAACTGGAAAATTACATAAAGGAACCGATGCGCGAAGGCTTTGCGTACGGCGAAGATCTCTGGAA
>DAOPZV010000373.1:0-1757 GCA_035353575.1 Prolixibacteraceae bacterium
CCGTTGGCATCCTGCTCACGCAACACCTGATCGGTCGATCGCGACTGAAAATTGTATAAATTCTGAATATCGAGGTAAAACTTCAGGGTTGTCTTTTTCAGGTAATACGATTTGTCAACCCGAATATCCAACTGGTGAAAAACCCCGAAACGATTGGCGTTCAGCTTCGTGTTATCGAAATACGGGCCACCTTGCGCGTTCCATGCCGTAATCAGCGACGAGCGGTTCAAGTCCCAAGGCGTGTAAGGCAGTCCACCCACAAAACGGAATCGTCCGCCCACCTGCCAGTTGTGCTTCAATGCCGCCGTTCCGGTCATGCTCAAAATTTGCTTGCTGTCCCAGGCCGAAACGATGTACTTTCCGGCGCCATCCTGAAATTCGCTGCGCACCAGTGTGTACGACAAATTCATGCTGTATTTCGACGAACTGACCCTTGCCTGAAACTCGGCACCATAAGCCCGTCCCTTCGAAGTTGATGTCACTGCCTCGTCGCCAATTACACCATAATCGGCACCTTTATTGGCCAGCGAAATCTGATCGTTTACCGAGAACGGGTAATTTCGGTAGTTTTTCAGGAAACCTTCGAGCGAAAACTGCATGGCTGTGGCCGGCTTAAACTCCACACCTCCAATGAAATGATCGACCGAAATGTATTTCAGATTGTCTTTATTCACAAACGCAGAATTTTGCTGAAAACCCATTGCTGTGTAGGGCGGAAGTTGGTAATATCTGCCCGAATTCAGGTTTAAACTCCACCTTGGAGCAAACAAATACGATGCAGAAACCCGCGGTGAAAACTGCTTCAGCAAATTATTCATCTCCGACGAATAGTTGTTCCCATCCATGCGAAAACCGGCAGAAAGAGTCAATCGTTCATCCAAAAATTCGTGACTCAGCTGACCAAAAATGCCATATTTCACCAGGTTCAAATCCGTATCATATTTCACATTCAGCACGTTGCCGTTGTAAAAACGCCGTTGCATGGTAGCGTTGGTGTATTTGGCAAAATCGACATTGGCACCAATGTTGGCCTTGAAACCATCCATCCGCAGATTGTTTTCGAAGCGGATTTTATTTTCCTGTTCTTCCGAAACGTAATCCAGAATTTTGTTGCTTTCCGAACTCTGGTTATTGTCGAGGTATTTGGTGAGCGTGTTGTTCAAATGGCTGCGGCTAACCACAAACGTTTGGTAACTATTTTGCCTGAAATGCTTGTACACCGCGCCAACCGTATAGCTCCACTGGTTGTTTTCGGGCAGCTGGCTCAAAATGTATTTTTGCTGATCATCCGGATTTTTAATATCCAGGTTCAATTCGTTCACATCAACAGCGCCCAGCCCGATCAAAGTCAGTTCGTTTTTGGCATCGAAACGCGTACGCACTTTAAACTGCATATCGTTGAAGGTGGGCAAAAATGGCAACTTCAGCGCCGTAAAAAGGAATTTCAGGTACGAACGACGAGCTGAAACAATGAAGGTAGTTTTGTCGCTCAACGGGCCATCAACCGTAGCCGAAACTTCCGAAGCGCCCAAACTTCCTTTGAATTTAAGCTTGTCGGCATTTCCATCAACCTGACCAAATTCGAACACGCCACTCAACGCATTGCCGCGGTTCGATGGAAAAGCTCCCGAATAGTAATTTACTTCGCGAATCAGGTCGGCATTTAGGATGCCCACTGCCCCACCCGATGCGCCTTGCGTGGCAAAGTGGTTGATGTTGGGCACCTCAACGCCATCGAGGTAAAAGCGGCTTTCCGA
>DAOPZV010000374.1:0-1735 GCA_035353575.1 Prolixibacteraceae bacterium
CAAAGTCGACAGGCACATCCAGGATAATTTCGGCCAGCTTGCGCGACATCCGCACCTGTTGTTCATGTTCCAGCAAGTTTTCTTTCAGTTTACCTTTTTGCTCGTTGATGTTTTCATATATGCCGTCAATCGATTTGTAGGTCGAAACCAGTTTCATGGCCGTTTTGGGGCCCACGCCCGGGCATCCGGGAATATTGTCAGCGGTGTCGCCCATCAAACCCAGAATATCAATCACCTGCAGCGGATTGTCGATTTCGAAGTTTTCCTTCACCTGCGGAATGCCCCAAATTTCGGGAGCCTCGCCGCCACGAGATGGTTTGTACATAAAAATATTCTCTGAAACCAATTGGGCGTAATCTTTGTCGGGCGTCATCATGTACGTGATGTAGCCCATCGTTTCCGCTTTCTTGGCCAGTGTGCCGATCACATCATCGGCTTCGAACCCGGCTTTTTCGAGAATAGGTATGTTGTAAGCCTCAATAATCCGGCGAATGTATGGAATCGATTTTTGCAAATCTTCGGGCATCGCCTCGCGGTTGGCCTTGTAAGCATCAAACATTTCGTGCCTGAAAGTAGGCACATTCAGATCGAAAACCACTGCAATGTGAGAGGGCTTTTGCTCGTTGAGCAACTGTTCCAGCGTATTCACAAAACCATACATGGCCGAGGTATTCATTCCTTTGGAATTGTACCGTGGATTTTTGATGAATGCGAAATACGATCTGTAAATCAGCGCGTATGCATCGAGCAGGAAAAGACGTTTATCGGTGGTGTTTTCGGCCATAATGTTGTTGTGATTTCTGTAAAATTAACGATTAGCGAACAACGATTTGTGATTAACGATTTTATATTCTTCAGTAATCATCAATCTTTAATCGTTGATCTGCGATCAATTGTCTTCGGCATACCACTCGGCAAACGAGCTGCCTGTTTCGTATAAGCGAACACTGAAAAGCTCAATATGTTCAGGAAGAAGTGGTTTCACTTTTTGTGCAATGTAAACCACCAGATTTTCGGAGGTTGGTTGAAACGGCACCACCTGATGGCGTTCGTACATTTGTCCGAGTGCCGCGAGCTTGTCGGTCGGAGCATTTTCGTTGATCATCAGCGAATGGTCGAGCCGACTGATAATTTGTTCCTGAATCAGTTTTTTCAGGATGCTGAAGTCAATCACCATCCCATCTTTCGGGTTGCCAGGCTCGTTTGCCGGTTCGCCTTTAACGGTAATCTGAAGCTTGTATGAATGGCCGTGAATGTTGCGGCAAAGCCCGTCGTAGTTGAGCAAAGCATGCGACATTTCAAAGCCAAATTGTTTGGTCACTCTAATTTTTGCCATGATATGAAATTCTGGAGTTCGAAATTAGGAAAGAAGTTGCAATAATGGACAAAACAGTCTCCCAGAATATGGTTGTTCGATAGAAAATTAAAAATCCGGTCAGTTGTGCTGGCCGGATTTTTATTTATTCTTCACAGGTGCATCGCTGCAAACAATCAACGATCTGACTAAGGATATCGTGCTTCAAGTAATAATAAGTGTTTTTGCCCTCACGGCGCGAACAAAGTACGCCCTTGTCTTTCAAAATTCCCAAATGGTGTGATGTGGTTGATTGCTCTATGGTAAGCAATTCGTGTATTTCAGTTACTGTCAGTTTTTTACCTCCCTCCAAATGCTTCAATATTGCGATTCGAACGGGGTGGGCAATTGCTTTAAGCATATTTGCCGCGGTTTCTAAGC
>DAOPZV010000375.1:0-1719 GCA_035353575.1 Prolixibacteraceae bacterium
TTCCCATTAGCGTTTTGGCTGAAGCCCCCGAATTACCAGATCTGGTATTGATTGAGGCAGGATTTGTCAGTTCCTCCAGTCATCGGGTTGAATATGGGAAGGCCGCTGGTATTTCGTATTGCAAAATCGAATCATCAGGCTATTCCGAATACTGGCTGGCCGACGTTGAGGGCGAAGAGGAAGCGCTCACTGAAAATGCCCGAAATGCTTTTGCCCGTTTACTTCAAGCATTTCTGCATCTGGGTATTGGTTTTAACCAGATTTACCGGCAATGGAACTATGTGGAGCAGATCTTCGGTATTCAGGAAATTGAAGGCAAATCGCGTCAAAATTACCAGGTTTTTAATGAAGCCCGTGCCGAATATTACTCCAAATACCGCACTGTTTCAGGATTTCCGGCAGCTACAGGAATTGGTACTGCCTTTAATGGAGTGACCATCGAATGCATGGCGGTTGAGTGCGACGACGAAGTGAAGACCATTGCCATCAGCAATCCGGAGCAAACCAATTCATACAAATACGGGCAGGAAGTTTTGAAAGGCGAACCGCAAAAAAGTAGCAAGCAAAATCAGGTTCCACAATTCGAGCGCGCCCGTTTAATGACCAATGGTAGCTCGTCGCGCTTGTTCGTTTCAGGAACAGCTTCTATTATTGGTCAGGAAACCATTGGCATCGACGATGTTGAGATGCAAACCCGTGTAACCATTGCCAATATTCAATCGCTGGTTAGCGAAGAAAACCTTCGGGCTCATTATCCTGAACTGGATGCCATTCCCGATAAATATGCCTATTTGCGCGTTTACGTGAAGAATCCCAAAGATATTTTCGTTGTAAAAACGATTTGTTCAGGGTATTTCAGGAACGTACCTATAACCTTTGTTCAGGCTGATATTTGCCGTGCTGATTTGCTGGTGGAGATTGAAGCTGAGATGGTGAATTAGCCTTGAAAGTTTTTTGTGTAATCAAGTAGAGTCAATCTGATGATTGATTGGTCAATAACTGCGAAAAATTCACTAATTGTTTTTATTACAAAAAGACTTGATTAGATTTGCATTTCTAAACTTGAAAATTTCCCTAAAATACAATAAACGTAAATCTCATTGAAAATGAAAAATCTTAAACTTACCCTGATTGCCTTAATACTCATGGGCTTATCATTCTCGGTTCAGGCCAAAGTTCTGTCGTATAAAAAAGACAGTGACGGGGTTACCTGTACGCTGGATAAAGGTCTGATGAAAGTAAAACTTTGCTTCGACAACATGGTTGAAGTAAAGTACACCACTTTGCCGCTTTTTATCGAAAAGCCATCTTTAGTAATTACCAACGACTTTAAAACAGCACCCGGATTTTCGGTTTCTGAGAATGGAAACGAACTGGTGTTAACCACCTCGAAGCTGAAGGTTGTCATCAACAGGCAAACCAACGCTATTAAATACACTGATTTGGCTGGAAATACTGTTCTTGCTGAAGACGATCAGCAAAACAAAGTGATGACCGAAGCTACTGTTGCCGGAATCGACGTGTACAACTGCTCTACACAGTTCCTGTCGCCAGCCGACGAGGCGCTTTATGGTTTAGGCTGCCATCCTGAAGATTCACTTTCAATCAACTACAAAGGCCGCAACCAGGAAATGGCTATCCGTTACATGACCGGCTCAATTCCCGTGATGCTTTCGACCAAAGGCTATGGTCTTTTCTGGGACAACTATTCGGTATCGA
>DAOPZV010000376.1:0-1719 GCA_035353575.1 Prolixibacteraceae bacterium
ATGAAATCAGGAAGAGCCACTGAAAGCCTGATTTGAAGTTTAGCACTGAAAAGACAACCGCAGCAATCATTCCTCCTGAAATCATCAGCGTGTGATACATTTTTCCTTTCGCGCTGCCCATTCTTACAATCATGGTATTTTTTCCTGAAGTACGGTCATTCTCCACGTCGCGCATGTTGTTTAAATTCAAAACGCCGGTACTAAAAAGCCCAATGGAAATAGCCGGAAGAAAAACCAAGCCGCTGATTTGGTGGGTATTCAGGAAATAGGCGCCAACAACGGGTAACAAACCAAAAAACAGGAAAACTGCCAAATCTCCCAATCCGGCGTAGCCATACGGATTGCTTCCGGCGGTGTATTTAAAAGCGGCAATCAGCGCTAAAATTCCCAGCGCAATGTAAATGCCGAAAACCGAAAGTGAAAGTCCTTTGGTACCTTCTGCCACTAGCCAAATGCCAGAAGCCAGACTTAATAAAGCCAGCACAATCATTCCTCCACGCATTTGTGCGGGGGTAATTTCGCCGCCCTGAACCGTGCGCCGTGGCCCAACCCGTTTGTCGTTGTCGGTTCCTTTCTGGAAATCGCCATAGTCATTGGCAAAATTCGAGAATATCTGGATAAACAGCGCCGTAACAATGGCCAGAATGGTGACTTTCAGGTTAAAACCTTCGTCCAACCCAGCCAAAGCGGCTCCCATCAAAATTCCTGAAACCGCCAGTGGCAAAGTTCTCAATCGCGCCGCTTTTACCCAACTTTTTAGTGATGCCATATTCTTTACTATAAAAGACTAAAGTCACCCCGAATTTATTTCGGGGTCTCATATCCAAATCGAAAAGATCCTGAAACAAGTTCAGGATGACTTTCCTCATTATGGGAACTTAGGATACTTCTTAAAGTCTGGTTTGCGTTTTTCTAGAAATGCATGTTTGCCTTCCTGAGCCTCTTCGGTGAGGTAATACAGCAAGGTAGCGTTTCCGGCAAATTCCTGAATACCAATTTGTCCGTCGAGCTCGGCGTTCAATCCCAGTTTTAACATGCGTAAAGCCAGCGGACTGTGCTCCTGCATTTTTTGCGCCCAGGCAACCACCTCATCTTCCAGTTGATCGAACGGAACCACTTTGTTGACCAAACCCATTTCCAAGGCTTCAGCAGCTGAATACTGGCGGCACATAAACCAAATTTCGCGGGCTTTCTTTTGGCCCACAATACTTGCCAAATACGACGACCCCAAGCCTGCGTCGAAACTTCCCACTTTTGGTCCGGTTTGCCCAAAGATGGCATTCTCGCTGGCAATGCTGATGTCGCAAACCACGTGCAACACGTGTCCGCCGCCAATGGCGTAGCCGTTTACCATAGCAATCACCGGTTTGGGCATCGAGCGGATTTGCTTCTGCACTTCCAGAATATTCAGGCGAGGAATGCCGTTTTTGTCGATGTAGCCTCCAATGCCTTTTACGGTTTGATCGCCACCAGCACAAAAAGCCTTGTCGCCTGCACCGGTTAGTACGATGACGTTGATGCGCTGATCCTCGCGGCAAATACGCAAAGCTTCGCTAATTTCGTTCACCGTGGTTGGCCGGAAGGCGTTGCGGTAACGCTCGCGGTTGATAGTAATTTTTCCGATTCCGTCGAAGTACTCAAAAAAGATGTCTTCGTATTCTTTAATGGTTTCCCAGGTACGTTTTGTTGTCATGATATATCTGTTTTATTTGTTTGCAT
>DAOPZV010000377.1:0-1695 GCA_035353575.1 Prolixibacteraceae bacterium
GTGCATACATTTTTTCCTGTTTGGCCGAAATGCTCTCCGGATTGTGGCACCAGGTACAATTAAGGTTACAGCCTTTGGTGAAAATCACAATGCGGATGCCCGGCCCGTCGTTAATGGCGTAGCGCTTAATATCGAATATGTAAGGATGGTTCATTTCTTAAAATGATAGTCATCCTGAACTTGTTTCAGGATCTGCCGTTTCGAACAGATCCCGAAATAAATTCGGGATGACCTATTGCTGAGATTAAAATCCGTCGTTTTCAGTTCGTTCAATTACTTCTTGCTGAAGGTCGCCGTTCATGTCGTTGAAATAGTCGGAATAGCCGGCCATGCGCACCATCAGGTCTTTGTAGTCTGAAGGGCAGGCCTGAGCAGCTTTCAGCGTTGCGGTATCCACAATGTTGAACTGAATGTGGTGACCTCCTAATTTGAAATAGCTGCGGATGAGGTGTCCTAATTTACGGACATCTTCCTCTTTGCTCAGCAAACTTGGCAAAAAGCGCTGATTGAGCAAAGTTCCGCCCGATTTCACCTGGTCGAATTTGGTCATCGATTTAATCACTGCTGAAGGTCCGTGCGTATCAGCGCCGTGCGATGGCGAAGTTCCGTCGGAAATCGATTTCCCTGCCATACGACCGTTTGGGGTGGCTCCCATCACTTTGCCAAAATACACGTGACAAGTGGTTGAAAGCATATTCAGGTGATATTTTCCTCCGGGCTTGATGTTGGGCTTTCCGTCAATGGCATTCACCAAATCGTCATAAACGCGAACAGCAATCGAATCGGCGTAGTCGTTATCGTTTCCAAAGAAAGGCGTGCGGTTCATAATGGTTTGACGCAACACTTCCTCACCTTCAAAGTTTTTCAACACAGCATTCAGAACACGATCCATGCTGAAGGTTTTGCTTTCAAAAACGTGCTTTTTCAGGGCAGCCAAACTGTCGGTTGTTGTTCCCAAACCACAGCACTGAATGTAGCTGGTATTGTAGCGTGGACCGGCATCGTAATAGTCTTTTCCGCGGCTTACGCAATCTTCAATCACTACCGAAAGGAATGGTGCCGGGGCATACTTGGCAAACATGCGGTCGATGTAATTGCTCACTCGCATTTTCAGATCAACCACGTAGTTCAACTGTTTCAGGAAAGCCTGATATAGTTCTTCGTAACTGGCAAAGGTTCTTGGATCGCCCGTTTGAGGACCGACTTGAATGCCGGTAACCGGATTGACACCATTGTTTAGGGTAACTTCCAGAATCTTCGGAACATTGAGGTAGCCGGTAAGCAAATAGGCTTCCTTACCGAAAGCGCCCACTTCGATACAACCGCTGCAACCACCTTCGCGTGCGTCGGTCACCGACTTTCCCTGCCGCATCAATTCCATAACATACACATCCGGATTGAAAACGGATGGATAGCCGTGGCCCTGACGAATGACTTTCGCGGCAGCGTGCAAAAATTTGTCAGGAGTTTTGGCGCTGATGTGCACCGAACAACCCGGTTGGAGGATATGCAATTCTTCCTGAATTTCGAGCATGAGGTACGAAACGTCGCTGGTTCCGTCGCTTCCATCAGCTTTAATGCCGCCAATGTTGATATTGGTAAAGTCGTTGTAAGTTCCACTTTCGCGGGCAGTAATTCCTACTTTAGGCGGCGCCGGATGGTTATTCACTTTGATCCAGAAACACGACAGCAACT
>DAOPZV010000378.1:0-1681 GCA_035353575.1 Prolixibacteraceae bacterium
TGGTTTATCGATTTCGGGAAAGACGCTTTTGCCCAGCTTCGGCTGACTTTGTTTGGAAAAGTAGCCACCGACACCATTCTGATTCATTTGGGTGAAGCGGTAAAAGATGGTCGAATTAACCGCACTCCCGGCGGAACAATTCGATATTCAGTATATAAACTTGCCCTGAAAGCCGGTTGGAATACTTATCACGTGGCAATCAATCCCGATAAGCGAAATACGGGTCAGCAGGCGGTCCGAATGCCCGAATATATTGGCGAAGTGACGCCTTTCCGCTATTGCGAAATTGAAGGTTACAGCCAACCGCTCGAGAAAAATCAATTGGTTCAGGAGACTGTTTTTTACCCGTTTGATGAAACTGAATCATATTTTACAAGTTCTGATACGGTTCTGAATAAAGTCTGGGATTTGTGCAAATACTCGATGAAAGCAACGTCATTCCTGGGCGTATTTGTCGATGGTGACCGCGAACGTATTCCTTATGAGGCAGATGCTTTGATTAATCAGCTTGGTTTTTACAATGTGGTGCGCGATTACAGCATTGGCCGTTACTCGCACGAATACCTGATCCATCGCCCAACCTGGCCTACGGAGTGGATTTTGCAGTCGGTGCTCATGGCCTGGAACGATTACCTATACACCGGAAATAAGGAATTATTGGCGCAATTTTACAGCGATCTGAAAGCCAAAGCTTTATTGCCATTAGCCGACGAGTCGGGTCTGATTTCAACCAAAACCGGCAAAGTCACGCCGGAAGTTCTGGAAAGCATTCATTTTAATGGAACCCTCAAAGATATTGTTGACTGGCCGCAAAGCGGAATTTTGGGGCTTGGCAAAAAAGAACCGGGCGAAACCGATGGATTTATCTTTAAGGACGTAAACACTGTAGTCAATGCCTACCATTATCAGTCTGTTGTTCAATTGGCGCAAATTGCTAAAGCGCTGAATCGAACGGATGATCAGACCCAGTTTGAAGCGCTGGCAATTAAACTAAAAGAAATTTTTAACGAGAAATTGCTTGATAAAAAGCGAGGAGTTTATGTCGATGGTATTGGCACCGATCATGCGTCGCTTCATGCCAATATGTTTCCGGCGGCTCTCGGCCTGGTTCCCGAAAAATATGTGCCGAAAGTAAACAGCTACATTCAGTCGAGAGGATTGGCTTGCAGCGTTTATGGCTCCCAATTCCTGATGGACGCCGTGTACGACGGGCACAATGCAGGCTACGGATTGCAGCTACTTTCTTCTACAGATGAACGGAGCTGGTACAACATGATACGTGTAGGTTCAACCATCTCACTCGAAGCCTGGGACAACAAATACAAGCCGAATCAAGACTGGAATCATGCGTGGGGAGCAGCTCCGGCCAATATTATTCCACGTAAATTGATGGGAATTGAACCCTTGGAGCCGGGCTTCAGCAAAATCCGCATCAAACCGCAACCCGGCAATCTGGCTTCCGCAGAAATTAAAACCCCCACAATTCGCGGCGAAGTGCTGTTGTCGTTCAAAAACAACCCACAGCAATCGTTCTCGATGAACCTGACTATTCCGGCCAACACAACAGCCGAGGTTTACCTGCCTTTCTGGTCGAAAACCCAGAAAGTGATCCTGAACGGAAATGCAGTGAAATACCGTCTGGAAGGAAATTTTGCTGTAATCGAAAATATTGGCTCCGGAA
>DAOPZV010000379.1:0-1679 GCA_035353575.1 Prolixibacteraceae bacterium
CACAGGACACCAAAGGATGCCCGTTTCTTTCCAATTTGTTTCCTTTGTATGTAATTTCAGAAACTATCTAAAATGAGTAAATTAATGAATAATCAATCTCCTTTTTCAGGATTTCCGGGCAAGCAGGAGTTGCTCGATCAACAAGGCGCCGATACCCAGGTACTGTTGGTCAACGGTCATTTTCACACGCCGTTCTCGTTCAGTGCGTTCACCGAAATTGAGCAGGCTTTCCGCATGGCTAAGGACGAAGGCGTTCAGGTATTGGGCGTCAACGATTTTTACACCACTGACGGCTATTCAGAATTTGCCGAACTGGCCGCCAAATACAAGATTTTCCCGCTGTTCAACATCGAGTTTATGGCCTTGCAGCGCGATTTGCAGGAAGCCGGTGTTCGCGTCAACGATCCGGCTAACCCGGGGCGCACCTACATGAGCGGGAAAGGTTTGAGCCACCCATTTACAATTGGTGCCGATGCGTTGGCTTTGTTGCAACAGGTTCAGCACGAGAGCAACGTGCAAACTGCCGAAATGGTGAATAAGCTGAATACTTTCCTGGCTGAGCTGAATGCCGGAATCAGTTTTACTTTTGACGAACTGAAGGCCAAATATGCCAAAAACATGCTGCGCGAACGCCATATTGCCAAAGCGCTGCGCATGGCCATCGACGAAAAATTTACTTCTGAAGAAGATAAAAAAGCATTCTATATTCAGGTTTTCTCAGGGAAAGAAGTGAAGTCGAAACTCGACGATGTAGCCGGACTGGAAAACGAAATCCGCGGAAACCTCCTGAAAGCGGGCGGTAAAGCGTTTGTGGCCGAAGATCCGAAAGCTTTCCTGAGTCTGGATGAGGTGAAAAAAGTGATCATCAGCGCCGGAGGTATTCCTTGTTACCCGGTATTGCTCGACGATCCGAAAGGCGTTTGCACCGACTTTGAAGCCGACGCCGAAAAACTGTATCAAATGCTGGTTGACCGCAATATTTTCAGCATCGAACTGATTCCCGGACGCAACGATTTCCATATCCTGAAGAAATTCGTGCAGTTCTTCCGCTCGAAAAACTTCCTCGTTTCGTTCGGTACCGAACACAACACGCCGCAGCTCGATCCGGTCAAAGTAAGCTGCCGTAATGGTGTTGAACTCGATGAGGAACTCAACCGCATTGGTTCCGAAGGCGCCTGCATCATTGCCGCCCACCAATATTTGGTGGTCAAAGGCGATGAAGGTTTCCTCCGCGCCGACGGCTCCGGCAAAACCGCCGAATACGATGCCTTTGTGAAATTAGGCAACGCAGTCATTAAAAATTTCATTAAATAATCTGATTTTTGCCAGCAGCAAGAAGCCAGCTGCTGGCTGCTAGCTACTGGCTACTAGCAAAAAGACTCGCAACTTGAAACTTTGAACTTGAAACTTTAAGTAATGAAACCCGAAATTCAACAATTAATCGAAATATCGCAGTACTACGGCAAACAGAAGGATTTTGTGATTGCCGGTGGCGGAAACACTTCGTTCAAAGACGAAAATCATTTGTATGTGAAAGCCAGCGGGCATAGTCTGGGCACCATCGGCGAAGATGGTTTTGCACAGCTCGACCGTAAAGCGCTTCAGGAAATAGCCGCAAAAACCTATTCCGAAGATGTGATGGAACGCGAAAACCAGATCAAAAACGACCTGCTGAAAGC
>DAOPZV010000380.1:0-1655 GCA_035353575.1 Prolixibacteraceae bacterium
CCAACCGCTTTGTGAATGAGCGTATCCTGGGCAAAACCCTGGTAACTTCCGTCGGCATCGCTGGCAATTCGCGGAACAAGGTAGCAATGGTAAAGCGCGGTGTACAGTTTAATGCGGTCGTCTTTGGTTCCGCCTTTCACCTGAATTTTGCTCAAGGTTTGGTTCCACACCTCCTCAGTTTCTTTGCGCAATTGGTCGAAATTCCAATCCTTCAATTCGGTCTCCAGGTTGTTTCGGGCAGCATCGGCGCTTGTAAACGACGAACCCACCTGAACCTGAACGTTTTTCTGTCCGGCGAACGAAACTATCAAATCCTGACCACCGCTTTTAACAACCGAAAAAGGCTTGTCGAACCTGAAAACGAACCAGCCACTGAATCCGGCAGGTTGGCCCCAGCCCTGGTAAATTCGGAACACCGGATTGTAGCCGATGATTTCGTTTCGTTGAGCGTCGAACCAGATTTTTCCTTTCTTTTTATCGCTGTTGATGCGCAGTTGCAGGTAATTCCCTTTTTCGGAAGCAAACGAAAAGCGGAAAAATCCGCAACGGGTTGATCCGGTAACTTCGGCCTTGATGTTGTATTCGTCGAGCTGAATGCTGTAATAGGCCGGCGACGAAGTTTCTTTCTGATGGTTCAGCCGTGCCACCGGGAAGTGACTTAGCGTGTCAACCTGATTGGTTGTGAATGGCATGATGGTCGCGGTTCCGTAGTCTTGTGTGCAACTGCCGTCCATCCAGTGCGAACCGCGGAAACCGGTCAGTAATTTATCGTTGTAATAATAGGGAACAACACATTTGGCTTCTGTGGTGCGGGTTTCGGGTGTCCATTGGGTCATGCCGAAAGGGCGTCCAACGGTTGGATAAGTTTGTCCTTTCAGTTCAGATCCGGCTTCGCTGTGCCGCTTGGCGCTTTCGGTGGTTGCCGGGGCTGTGCCAATCAGCGGATCGACATACTGAATTAGATCTTGTCCTATTGAAAATAAGGGACTTATAAATAACAGAAAAGTAAGTTTCAGGAATGAACGACTTTTCTGTTTCGGTTTAAATTTGGTTTGGCTTTGTAAAATCATTTTTCAAGGTTTTTCACAGGTTTCACCAATTTGGTGAAACCTGTATCGTATTTTTCGGTCATAAACTTACTCAATCTGCCAGGCTTTCTCAATGTCTTCCAGCGATTTTCCCTTTGTTTCAGGAATTAAACGAAGAATTAACGGCACGGGAATACAGCAAAGCGCAAAAACAAAGAATGTTACCGCCGGACTGAGTTTTTCGAGCATCCACGGAACTACCTGACCGATAATGGCTGTGCCCACCCAAAGCATCAGCGTAGCAACCGACATGGCGCGCCCGCGAACTTTGGTTGGGTAAATCTCGGAAAGCAATACCCAGATGACCGGGCCAAAGCCAATTTCGAAGAAGGTAATAAACGTGATAATCAGGGCAATTAACCAAAAGCCGTTGGTTTGGTTAATAAAAAACAGGAACCCAACTGCAAGTAAGGCAAAGAACATTCCGGTAACTCCCAGGTTTAATAGTTTTTTGCGGCCAAAATGGTCAATTTTCCAGATGGCAAATACGGTTGTAACGGCATTTACAATGCCAATAATTACCTGTCCGCCAAGAGCATCGCCTAATTTCAGGCCAGCCTCTTCCAT
>DAOPZV010000381.1:0-1648 GCA_035353575.1 Prolixibacteraceae bacterium
GCGAAAAAGTGGATGCTGCTTTCAATCAAACGTTCGATCGGTTTTGTGCGTTTTTAACCGGTCGAGAAGTTCGATAGAATTTTTCTTCTGAAATTGGGTTGGCGGATATACTGGTTTATTGAGGGTAAACCATCGGGTATTTGGCCGTTGTTGCACCGGTTGCTATTTTTTTGAGTTTGGTGTCGATCACTCTTCTTACCAAAGGGCCAAGATGATCGATATACAGGATGCCGTTGGTGTGGTCATACTCGTGCTGTATTATTCGTGCTGTCGTTCCTCCAAACGAACCGATTTGCTTTTCAAAGTTCTTGTTATAGTATTCAATCGCAATATACCAGGGCCTTTTCACCCTTTGCGAGAGGCCGGGAAGGCTCAGGCAACCTTCCTCGTCGTTCCACAGTTCGCCAAAACGATTGATAATACGCGCATTTATAAACGTTTCGGTAATCCCGGTGTCGTCGGATTCAAAATATTCGTGCCGTATTTCCGGATCAAGCAGATCGTAACTCGATTTGCTGTCAACAACAAATAACCTGATGGGTTCGCCAATTTGCGGAGCTGCCAGCCCACAGCCATTCGCGCCGTATAAAGTTTCCCACATATTTTCAATAAGTCCGTTCAAATTTGGATGATCGGATTGAATGGGTTCGCAGGTTTGTCTCAAAATCCGGTTTCCATAAGATAAGATGGGTAGGTTCATTTATTTTTTCAACAAATGTCCGAAGAAGTTTTTATTTGTGAAATGAACCTGGGTTAACAAATTTGCCTCCGGATGCGGCTCAATGCCTGGGGGGTAATGCCAATGTACGATGCTATATATTTCAGGGGAATTTGCCGGATGATGTGCGATTGGGTGGAAAGCAATTCGAGGTAGCGTTCGCGAGCCGAGTATTTCAGCAAGGCGATTTCACGCTTGCTTTTTGCCAGATATAAGTGTTCCGCAATTAAACGCCCCCAGTAGTTGCCGGTATGGGTCTGGACGTATATTTTCTGAAGATTGTCGTACGAGATGCTCCATACAACGGTTTTCGTCAATGTTTCCTGTTCATACTCCGAAGGTTTTTGGGTTAGGAATGAGTCGAAAGCACAGGTAAACTCTTTGCTGAAGCTGAACCCGAAAGTCAGTTCATTGTTGTCGCCCGGTATATAAGTTCGAATTACACCTTTCTCGATAAACGACAAATAGCGGTCGGTCTCGCCCAGCCTTACCAGCTGCGTTCTTTTGGGCAGAATGCGTTTTTCGAAGTACGAAGCAATCAGTTGCCATTCCTGCTCGCTAAGTGTTGTTAGTTGTTCGATATATTCCTTGATGTAGCCCATGTAAATGATTTAAGTAATAGGAAAAATTCATTGTCGTATTTTAATGTACTCACCCCAACGTCCGCAAGACGGCCGTTCCCCACCTTCTCTTTTCTGAAAGAGAGGAGGAAGCCTGAGCTTGTCGAAGGCGGGGGTTAGTCAGTATAAAAATACGAATATAAGTACGACATTATTTTTCTCATTACTTAGTATTCATTTAGCTGGTGAAAATATAGAATTAGGTTTAGAATACAGAGCCTCTTTTGCAATCAAGTTATTCGAAGTTTTAATTCACACAGGACACCAAAGGATGCCCGTTTCTTTCCAATTTGTTTCCTTTGTATGTAAT
>DAOPZV010000382.1:0-1638 GCA_035353575.1 Prolixibacteraceae bacterium
GTGGGAGCTACAGGATTCGAACCGCTTTCCGGATGGGTTGATTTTATTGATGTTTCAGAGTACTCTCGAAAAACTTAGGCAACATTTTAGGCGGATAATTTATACAAACTAAAAACAGAAAGTTCATAAGTTCTTGCCGATGAACCTATGTTCCAACCTGTATATTCTTGTCAAATTTACTCTATTATTGTTGACCAATTCATGGTCGACTCTCTGGTCGGGTAAATTTAATTAAAAAATTGCGATCCACGAATCGTTTTGGTTTACATTTAACTATATTTGTGTAATTTTGTAAACCAATACCACCCGTAACCATGAAAGAAATTTTCAGCAAAAGACTCAAAAGTGCGCGTGTGAAGGCGGGTCTTTCCCAGGACGGGCTCGTAGAGCTCATGGGCAACACCATATCCAAAAACGCCATTTCAAAATACGAACAAGGGGAAATGATGGCCGACAGTAAAGTCATCTCAGCTTTGGCCAAGGCACTTGACGTTAAATTCGACTATTTCTTTCGCCCATTTTCCATAGAGATCGGCCAGATTGATTTTCGTAAGAAAAGCAAGTTATCTCAGAAATCACTTGCAAGTATTAGGCAAAAGGCTATTGATATAATAGAACGATATATCGAATTGGAACAACTTCTGGACATTCAGACCGGTTTTATAAATCCATTACAGGGAATGATTATCGAATCATCTGAACATGTTGAAATTGCAGCCGAAAAATTACTGTATGAATGGCAGTTGAGTTTCAATGGGCTTCCTAATGTTATCGACATGCTCGAAGATCACGAAATTAAAGTGATTGAGATTGAAGCCCCTGGCGATTTTGACGGTCTTTCAGGCTGGGCTGATGGCAAGTATCCTGTTGTAGTGGTAAACGGCACCTTCCCTGTCGAACGTAAAAGACTTACTGCTCTGCATGAACTGGGCCACCTTTTGTTACAATTCGATCCTAAATTCAATCCACGTGAAATCGAACGGTTTTGTTTTCAATTTGGGAGTGCTTTGCTCATACCTCGTGCTACCTTCAGGAGCGAAATTGGAGATAACCGTTCTCAATTTTCTACTCCGGAGTTTAGACTATATAAAGCTACTTATGGTATTTCTGTTCAGGCCTTAATGGCCCGGGCAAGGATTCTCAATGTAATATCCGAATCCTTTTTTCTGCGTTTTCGCAAGTGGATAAGTCGTAATTTAAAAGAAGACAACCTGGGAAAATATCCCGGAACCGAAGAAGCAGTGAGATTTAAACAACTTATCTATCGTGCTGCTGCCGAGGAAATCATTTCCATGAGCAAAGCTGCAAATATTTCAAATCAGAAACTTGCGGAGTTTCGTAAAGAATTTATTGCCCTGTGAGGATCATTGTCAACGATGCAAATATTCTGATCGATCTTGTTGAGCTTGGATTGCTGCAACAATTTTTTAGTCTGCCCTTTGAATTTCAAACCACAGGATCGATCTTTGATGAGCTTTACGAACATCAGCAAATGGAATTTGAACTATTCATCCGGCAGGAACGGTTGACAATTGTTGAATTTACTGAGAATGAACTCACCTCAATAAATGCGTTGAACCTGAAAAAAACCTGCTCTCTCCATACAGGATTGTTCGGCTTTTTTCCAGGCACATAGAA
>DAOPZV010000383.1:0-1591 GCA_035353575.1 Prolixibacteraceae bacterium
TACAAAAACGGCGAAAATACCAAGGCTTTGTTCGACAAATTCGGCATAAAATACCAAACCAACAGCTATCCGGCAGGTCATACTTTTATTACCTGGCGTCACAACCTGGTTGAATTTGCACCATTACTTTTCAAATAATTAACCTATCTATCATTAGCTAAAACACACCGAATGAACCGATTGATTGCCTTTTTTATGGTTGCTGTTTTCTTTGCCTGCACAACGGCTCCGAAAACCGATAACATCGATGTAAATTCAGTACAGCTTAAATCTGGAAAAATATCCGGAAAAACGTCTGACGATAAGTCTGTAAAAATATTTATGGGTGTTCCGTTTGCTGCGCCACCTGTGGGCGATTTGCGGTGGAAAGCCCCGCAACCTGTTGCTGCATGGGAAGGCGTTCGCGCATGTGTGACTCCACCGGCATCAGCCATTCAGGCTCCACCCAAACCGTTTATGTGCTGGAGTAAAGAGTTTATGGCGCCGGAATCGCCACTCAGCGAAGACTGTCTGTATCTGAATGTATGGACAACCGCCAAAACCGCGCAGGATAAAATGCCGGTGATTGTCTGGATTCACGGCGGCGCCTTTACTGGCGGATCGGGAACTGTGCCGCTGTACGACGGTGAAGCTATGTCGCGTAAGGGCGTGGTGTTTGTAACCATCAATTACCGGCTCGGCATTCTGGGTTTCCTCGCTCATCCTGAACTTTCAGCCGAATCGGAGTTGAAAACTTCAGGAAACTATGGAATTCTCGACCAGATTGCCGCTTTGAAATGGGTGAAAGAAAATATTACTGCATTTGGTGGCGATCCGAATAATGTGACTATCGATGGGCAATCGGCAGGAGCTTTTAGTGTGAATATGCTGGTTGTTTCGCCATTGGCCAAAGGATTGTTCCAGAAAGCTATTGCGCAAAGTGGTGGTATGTTTGGCCGGCAACTTTCACTAGGACAAACGTTGCAAATGGCAGAAGAGAATGGCAAGCAGTTGACCGAGAAACTGAAAATTACCAACATGGCTGCTTTCAGGGCGATGCCTGCCGATTCGCTTCTAAAAATTCAGGCAAGAATTGGTGTAACGGTTGATAATGTGGTGATTCCACCGGTTTACGACACGTTTGCTTCCGGAAAACACAACGATGTTGCTGTTATTTCGGGCTGGAATGCTGATGATGGTGTTTCGTTCGGACCAGCGCCTAAGGCCGCACAATTTCAGGAGAACATTAAAAAGCAATATGGCGACAAAACCGAGGCCTTCCTGAAACTTTTTCCGGCGAAAACCGATGAGGAAGCCGAGCAATCGCAGAAGCTGATCTCGCAGCTTTTCTTTGGCTGGAACAACTACGCGTGGGCTCGTCTGCAGGCTTCGATGGGTACTGGAAAAGCTTATCTGTATCAATTCAAACGCGTACCTCCCGGTGAACCTAATTACGGCGCATTCCATTCGGCTGAATTTGGCTATGCTTTGCACAATTTGAAAAAATGGGATCGGCCGTTTACCGATATCGATTATAAGCTGGAAGAAAAGATGAGCAGCTATTGGGTAAACTTTGCAAAAACCGGCGACCCTAACGGCGAAGGCTTACCTG
>DAOPZV010000384.1:0-1559 GCA_035353575.1 Prolixibacteraceae bacterium
ATCCAAAATTTCAAAGACCATACCACCACAAAAAAATGACTTTTTGTCACCGCAAATGACAGACATCGAATTTCAGGAATGACAAAAACTGATTTTCTTCTCATTTTATCTGACGGAAAGCGCTTATTTTGCAGCCGTTTTTAAAAAAATCTCCAATCATGGCCAATCTTGAATCGTATTTTGAAACCTTCAGGAAAGAAATAGTCGGAATTGATCAACATTTTGCCTCGCCGTTTGGCAGGAAAAAAATTTTGTATGCCGACTGGATTGCCAGTGGCCGACTCTACGGCCCTATTGAAAAGCAAATTACCTCGACATTTGGCCCGTACGTTGGCAACACACACTCCGAAACCAGTGAAACAGGTGCGTTGATGACCTTTACCTATCACGAAGCACAGCAAATTATTAAAAAACATGTAAATGCCGGTCCGAATGACATTATCATCACGGCCGGATCGGGAATGACGGCTGTGATTAACAAGTTTCAGCGTATGTTGGGACTGAAATACTGCGGAAAGGTTAACCATACCGAATGCCTTGCCCAGCGCGAGCGCCCGGTAGTTTTTATTACGCACATGGAGCACCATTCGAACCACACCAGTTGGTACGAAACCAATGCTGATGTGGTGATTGTTGAGCCAGACGAAAACTTGCAGGTTTCTCCTGAAAACCTTCGCAAAAAACTCGAAGAATACAAAAACAGGCCATTCAAAATTGGTTCGTTTACAGCCTGTTCAAATGTTACCGGAATTCGCACACCTTATTACGAACTGGCGCAGATTATGCACGAGTACGGCGGCGTGGTTTTTATCGATTTTGCAGCTTCGGCTCCCTACGATACCATTGATATGCACCCGGCAAATCCGTTGGAAAAACTGGATGCCATCATGTTCTCGCCACACAAATTTTTAGGTGGTCCGGGCTCGTCGGGTGTACTTATTTTTGACCAGTCGATGTACCACAATCAAGTACCCGACCAACCCGGCGGAGGAACGGTTGACTGGACCAATCCGTGGGGCGAATACAAATACGTCGATAACATTGAAGTGCGCGAAGATGGCGGTACTCCGGGCTTTTTGCAAACTATCCGCACCGCCCTTTGCATCAAGTTGAAAGAGCAAATGGGCGTGGCAAAAATTCATCAACGCGAAAACGA
Source organism: Prolixibacteraceae bacterium (assembly GCA_035353575.1). Classification (GTDB taxonomy): domain Bacteria; phylum Bacteroidota; class Bacteroidia; order Bacteroidales; family Prolixibacteraceae; genus Aquipluma. Next base: position 1,157 of record DAOPZV010000384.1, read on the forward strand.
ATTGCTGGAACTTGCCTTTACCGGACTGGACAGCATTTCAGGCGTAAAAATTATGGACGACAAGCACCGCGACCGGCTGGGGGTAATTTCATTTTACGTGGTCAAAATTCACTACAATTTGCTGGTAAAACTGCTCAACGATCTGTATGGAATTCAAGTTCGCGGAGGATGTGCCTGTGCCGGAACGTATGGCCATTTTCTGCTGGAAGTAAGCCATGAACTCTCCGAAGAAATCACCAGCAGAATTAATCAGGGCGACTTATCTTTGAAACCCGGCTGGGTGCGCTGGTCGCTTCACCCAACAATGACCAACGACGAAGTTACTTTCTTCATCGAAGCCTTGCGCGACATTGTGGAAAACCACGAGCAATACGCGGCTAATTACACGTATTATCCGAAGGAA